>UQSK01000095.1 GCA_900543605.1 uncultured Collinsella sp. | reverse complement strand
CGGCAGCGTCAGATGTGTATAAGAGACAGCGCTCCACCAAATCGCGGAACTTCATTAAGAACGCGACCTGCTGGGCATGCAGGCCAAAGTCGTCGTCGAACACCGAGATGCCGGCCTTGGCCGACCCGCGAAAACCGCGCTCGTCGAGCAGCGCATCGCAGGCCTCGAGCAGCGACGGCACCGCCGCCTTGTCGAGCTGGCACTCGCCAAAGGAGCGGATGGCCTCGAACTTGGTTTTGGCCTCCCCCTCCGGCAGCGCGTCGACGAGCGAATAGAACACGTTCACCGGCACCGACAGGCGCGGCTCAAAGCAATCGAGCACGCCGGTGTGGTGGCCCACGGCGAGCGTGTAGTACAGCACGTCGCAGGCCTCCTGGGGAACGTCTTCCTCGGTCTCCACAAACTTACGCGTGAGCTCATAGAAGACCACCTGGTCGGGCGCATGGCCCAGGCAGGGGTCGGCGACGCCCTCGGCGGCCTCGTCGCTTGCGCGCGAGGCATCGCCAAAAGAACCGCCGAGCATGCCGGGACCCGCAAAGTAACCAGAGCGGTCCGTGAGCTCCATCTAGCGACCTCCGGCCAGCACCAGATCCTGCAGCGCCGAGTACACCTCGACGCGGCGCGGATCGTCCTGCTTGTCGATGAGCAGCGCCATGGCACCGCGGATATCGCCCTTGGGCGCGCCCTCGAGCGTATCCATAAACTCGTTGGCCAGATCGCGGCCGTAACGGTAGCCGCTCATGGCGCGAGCCTCGCGCTCGATGGCAACGCGCAGCTTGTACGGCACGCCGGGGTGCAGGATATCGGCCTGCTCGCCGGCGGCCTCCACCGTGGTCTCGGCATGGAGCTTTTGGTCCAGCAGACCGAGCGCCATGGCAAAGCCGTAGACGGTCTGCGCAGGGCTGGGCGGGCAGCCGGGAATGTAGACGTCGACCGGCAGAATCTTATCCGTGCCGCCCCAGACGCAGTAGTTGTCGTAGAAGATGCCGCCGGTGCAGCCGCACGCGCCATAGGACACCACGATCTTGGGATCGGGTGCGGCCTCAAACGCGCGCAGGGCCGGCATGCGCATGGCACGCGTCACGGCGCCGGTGTACAGCAGCACATCGGCGTGACGGGGCGAGGGCACGACCTTGATGCCAAAGCGCTCGACGTCAAAGACGGGCGTGATGGAACCGAAGATCTCGATCTCGCAGCCGTTGCAGCCGCCGCAGTCGACACGGTAGACGTACACCGAGCGCTTGATCTTCTTAAGAAGGGTCGCCTTGGCCTTCTCGATGCTCTCGTCGAGCTCGATCTTGGTCGGGCGGTACTGAAGCCGCTCGGGCAAAAGCGTGGGTTCGGCCATGGTTACTCCTCCTTCGTTTCAAAATCCATGATGATGCCCTCGACCGGCGCCGGACCGGCGGGAATCTCGGGCGCATCGGGGTTAAGCTCGCGGTCGATATACTCCGGGTTCACGCCGTGGCCGCCCAGATACTCCATGCCGGGGCCCTGGGGCTCGCCGGACGCAAGCGTCTCGTTGGCAGCCATGCCGTGTGCGTTGCCGGTCTTTACGGCCGAGGCGGCGCGCAGGGCGTCGAGCTCGCGCTTACACTCCTGGCACATACCGACGGTACGGGCGGCCTGCTCGGCCTCCATGCCGCCGGCCTTTTGCAGCAGGCGCTTGGCGTAGTCGATCTCCTTGTGCGGGGCAAACGGCTTGCCGCAACGCGAGCAATGCTCGAGCGTGTAGACGCTCTTGCTGGTGAGGTCGTCCTTGCTCATGACGGCCAGCTCAAACTCCTCGGTGAGCTTGATGGCCTCCATGGGGCAGGCTTCCTCGCAGCGGCCGCAGAAGATGCAGCGACCATAGTCGATCGACCAGGTAATGGTATCGGCCGCAAGGTCGGTGTCCATGCGAATGGCATCGGCCGGGCACGCCACGCCGCAGGCACCGCAGGCGATGCAGAGCTCGGCATTATGCTCGGGCTTGCCGCGCATGTCCTTGTTGGTGGGAAACGGCGCAAACGGGTACTTGACCGTCGCGTCGCCGGCCTTGGCGTTAACCTTCCAAAGCTTCAGCATATTAGAGCGCCTCCTCATCGAGCGGAGCGGCCATGGTGCCCTCGCCCGCAAGCGGCGACTTGTCGCGCCAGACGTTCTCGAACTGCTCCTTGTCGAGCACGTGATCGCGCTTGGCGGCGACATCGGTCACCGTCACGCGGTCGGTGCAGGAGCTGTCTCTTATACACATCTGACGCTGCCGACG
>UQSK01000094.1 GCA_900543605.1 uncultured Collinsella sp. | reverse complement strand
ACGAGATTACTACGCGTCTCGTGGGCTCGGAGATGTGTATAAGAGACAGATGCCCCCACGGTCGTTACCGGTATCCACCAGATGTACACCGCCATCGACCTGGGCCAGCTCGCCCAGTTTGGCGTGACCTATTGGCTGCCCATCGCCAGTGCCGCCAACATCGCTCAGGGTGGTGCCGCGCTCGCCGTTGCCTTTAAGACCCGCGATGCCAAGATCAAGGGTCTGGCGCTTCCTTCGGCCCTGTCCGCCTTCATGGGCATTACCGAGCCTGCTATCTTTGGTGTGAACCTGCGCTTCTTTAAGCCCTTCATCGCCGGCTGCATCGGCGGCGGTTGCGGTGCCCTGGTCTGCGCGCTCACCTCGCTTGCCGCTTCCGGCACCGGCGTTACCGGCATCTTCGGTATCCTGCTGTGCCTGGCCCAGCCCGTGCAGTACGCGATCATGTTCGCGGTCGCCGCGGTCGTTTCCTTTGCTATCTCGTTTGTCCTGTACAAGGACGAGCCCAAGGCTTCTGAGCAGGCCTAAGAGCTTTTGATTGAGGGGTGCCCGCGGGCTGTATGCTCGCGGGCGTTTCCCGTATCTGGCGCCTTGTTACTTTCGATCCGTTAGGACTTTGATATGTCTAATGCACTTGGTCGCGATCTTGAAAAGCTGGTTGCCGCTGTTGACGCCGCCGCCACTGAGTGCGGTCATGGCGCGTATGGCCAGCGCTTCCATATAATGCCGCCGGCGGGCTGGCTCAACGACCCCAACGGTCTTTGCCAGGCAGGCGGCGTGTTCCATGCCTATTTTCAGTATGCGCCGTTTGATGTCGAGGGTGGCGTTAAGGCCTGGGGCCATGCGACGAGCCGCGACCTTATGACGTGGGACTATGTTGGCGCTCCGTTGCTGCCCGACGAGCCGTTCGATTGCCACGGTGTGTATTCGGGCTCCGCGCTTGCCGAGGACGGTCGCATTCGCGTACTTTATACGGGCAACGTTAAGCTTTCCGATTCGGACGGGACGTACGACTACGTCAATACCGGCCGCCGCGCTGATACCGTCTATGTGGAGAGCGTTGATGGCCTTGCCGGTCGGGAGTTCAGCCAAAAGCGCGTGGTGCTGGCGTCCGAGGATTATCCCGAGGATTTGACCTGCCACGTGCGTGACCCCAAGGTGTGGCGCGATGATGATGGGCGTTACCACATGGTGCTGGGCGCGCGTCGTCGCGTGGACGGTCCGCATGTCGATAGTCGATTTTGCGCCATGCACGGCGAGGGTGCCGGGCGCGATGTGGGTGAGATCCTGGTGTATGGCTCGGCCGATATGCTGAGTTGGGAGCTCGAGAGCCGTGTGTCTACGCCCGAGCGCTTTGGCTTTATGTGGGAGTGCCCGGGATACCTTGAGCTTGAGGCGGATGGCGGTGTACCGGCGAAGTGGCTGTCCTTCTCGCCCCAGGGCCTCAAGGGCGGTCGTTGGGACCGCGGCAATGTATATGCAGCGGGCTACATGCCTGTAACGGGCGACATTACGGGCGGCAATGACGCTTATGAGCTGGGCGAGTTCCGCCTGTGGGACGCCGGTTTTGACTTCTATGCTCCGCAGGAGTTCACGGCCGAGGACGGTCGCCATATTCTAATCGGCTGGATGGGCATGCCCGATGAGCCGACCTATGGCAACGACCCCACCGTGGCGTGCGGCTGGCAGCACTGCATGACGGTGCCGCGTGAGCTTACAGCCGGTGCGGGCGGCGTGGTGCTACAGCAGCCGGCGCGCGAGATTGAGCACCATTATGCCTCGGTGCGTGTGGGGGCGGGCTCGTTGGAGGTTGCCGGCGATACTTGCTTTGACGTTGTTGTCGACGGTGTCGACGGCGCGTTTACCGCGACCGTTGATGGCGAGCTGAAGTTGGCGTTTGTGCCCGCCGAGGGCGAGCTAACCGCGCGCTTTGAGATGCGATTTACCGATGAGGGTCGCGCTTCTGCCGGCTGCGGTCGTACCGTGCGCTGGGAGCCCGTCGACGAGGTTCGTAACGTGCGCATTGTTGGCGATGTTTCGTCGGTCGAGGTGTTTGTGAACGATGGCGCGCTCGTGTTTTCGACGCGCATCTATCCCGAGGCCTATGGCGTGACCGTTGACGCTCCGGGTGCGAGCGTGAACTATCACACGCTCATCATCTAGGCGATTCGTCGCATATCGGCGCTATACTGCAGCCGTTGCCCACGATGCGGGGAACACCCGCATCGTGGGATTTTGCTTATGAAGGGGCGGTGCCGTGTGGGCGTACAGAAGCTAGAAGAGGCTTGGGCTTTGAGGACCGGCGCGCGTGAGGCGCAGTTGCTTGCGGCCCCGCATGTGCCGGCAGGGCTGTCGCAGTCTCTTATACACATCTCCGAGCCCACGAGACGCGTAGTAATCTCG
>UQSK01000093.1 GCA_900543605.1 uncultured Collinsella sp. | reverse complement strand
GATCTACACCTATTAAGTCGTCGGCAGCGTCAGATGTGTATAAGAGACAGCGCCCGTCCAGGATGCTACGACTTCCGAGGCCGCTCCCGCCGATGTCGAGCCCGCCGACGTCCGTCCTGGTCGCAGCCATCGTACTGCTGCTAAGCGCACGTCCAAGGCCAAGGCTGCCAAGAAGGGTGCGTCCGAGGATTCCGCCGAGACGACCGCCGATGCATCGATTGATGCCGCCGAGCCCCAAGACGTCGAACAGTCTGCGTCCGAGAATCCCAAGCGCGGTCGTAAGAAGTTCGCTAAGGCCAAGGCGTCCGAGCAGCAGGCTGATGTCGAAGCACAGGTCGATTCCGGCGCCGAGGCCAATGGCGCCGCTTCGGCCAATGCCGACGCCGCCGCAACTGATGGTGCCGCGCCCGCCGAGGCCGAAGACGGCGCTCGCCCCAACCGTCGCCAGCACAAGCGTAACGACGAGCGCAACGACCGCAAGGACGAGCGCAACAACGACCGTCGCAACCGCCAGCGCGATCGCAAACAGCGCAACAAGGAGCGCAACGCCGCCCCCACCGAGCCCACGCTTTCGCGTGAGGAGCTCGCTGCCATGAAGGTCGCCGAACTGCGCGAGAAGGCCAAGGAGTTCGAGATCGAGACGACCGGCAAGAAGAAAGCCGAGCTCGTCGAGGAGATCTACGTCACCGCCGCGAAGGCCGAGGGCTTCCGCGACATCAAGGGCATCCTGCAGATTCGTCCGGACAGCTCCGGTATCATCCATGCCCACGGTTACATGAAGTCCAACGACGACGCCTTCGTCCCCGCCTACCTCATCCGCTCCGCGCGTCTGCGCACGGGCGACGTCATCGAGGGCTCGCTTCGTCCTTCGCGCGGCGGCGACAAGCGCGCCGGCCTCGCCAAAATCACGACCGTCAACGGTCTAGACACCGAGCAGATTCGCAACCGCCCCAAGTTTGGTGACCTCACCCCGGTCTATCCCAACGAGCCGCTGCGCATGGAGCACGGCAAGGACTCCATTACCGGTCGCGCCATCGACATCGTGTCGCCGATCGGCAAGGGTCAGCGTGGCCTGATCGTGTCCCCGCCCAAGGCCGGCAAGACCACGATCCTCAAGAAGATCTGCCAGTCTATCTCGATTAACAACCCCGAGGTGCACCTCATCTGCCTGCTCGTCGACGAGCGCCCCGAAGAGGTCACCGATATGCAGCGTTCCATCAAGGGCGAGGTTGTGGCGTCGACCTTCGATATGCCCGCCGACAACCACACTCGCGTGGCAGAGCTCGTCATCGAGCGCGCCAAGCGCATCGTGGAGCTGGGTGGCGACGTCGTGGTGGTGCTCGACTCCATCACGCGTTTTGCCCGCGCCTACAACTTGGCGGCGCCCGCCTCGGGCCGCATCCTTTCGGGCGGCGTCGATTCGGCGGCCCTGTACCCGCCCAAGCGCTTCCTGGGCGCAGCCCGTAATATCGAGAACGGTGGCTCGCTCACCATCCTGGCCTCTGCCCTCATCGACACCGGTTCCAAGATGGACGAAGTCATCTTTGAGGAGTTCAAGGGCACCGGCAACATGGAGCTTAAGCTCGACCGCGACCTGGCCGATCGCCGCATCTTCCCGGCTATCGACCCCGTTGCCTCCGGTACGCGTAACGAGGACCTGTTGGTCGACGAGCAGATGCGTCCGTTTGTCTTTGGTCTACGTCGCATTCTTGCCGGCATGAACAACACCGAGCGCGCGGCCGCATCGTTTATCAAGGGCCTTAAGGGCACCAACACCAACCAGGAGTTCCTGGTGCGTTCGGCCAAAAAGCACAGCGACTACGAGCAGACGTTCTAGGTTGTCATCCACACGCAGCGTTAATCATCAATGCGATAAAGGGTCGGGGCTTTGAGCCTCGGCCCTTTTCTATATCGCCGCTTCGCACTTATTTTTGACCATAAGACTGGCAAGCAGCAGGTTTCCCGTTTCAATCCGACATCGTCGCTTGCAATCGACAGGGCGGTTTCGCATAATAGCTTTTAAGCTTCGCGACGGAAAACGCAGATGAAACGAACCATATACCGTTGCTTTGGGGCATAGCCCCGCTTCATCTTCTCTCGCGCAGCCAACTGAATGATGCGATTTGGGTGCTTGAAGATGGGGAGAGCTCATGGCTTCTTCTGATGCAACACAACGAGCAGTCCTTGCCGGACTTTCGTGCGGGATCGGCCTTGCCGCTCCCGTGGTTATGTATGCCGCGACGCTGCCGTTTTCGTCGGTGAACGAGACGGTCGTGGCGGGTGCGGTTCCCTTCGCCGTGGGCGCGGTGGCGGGCGTGGGTATCTATGCCGCCTCGCTGGGTATCTCCGAGTACCGTGCGCAGCGTGAAGAGCGTCTGTTCCAGCCTGATGCCATGGGCGGTGCCGCCAATCTCAATCAGCATCAAAGCGAGTTCAAGACCGCCTCGATTCCAGCTCAGCAGCAGGATGCGACTCCTTACGTTGCGGCTTCTGCTTCTCAGACTCAGGCGGAGCAGTCTACCTCGGCATTCCTTTCCGGCCTAACTGGTGCGTTCCAGCGCCGTCATGCCGATGATGGTGTCCCTACCATCGCTCGAGCCACAGATGCCATGGACGAGGCCGAGGCTTGGTCCTGTCTCTTATACACATCTGACGCTGCCGACGACTTAATAGGTGTAG
>UQSK01000092.1 GCA_900543605.1 uncultured Collinsella sp. | reverse complement strand
TCTACACCTATTAAGTCGTCGGCAGCGTCAGATGTGTATAAGAGACAGCACTTAATGTGCTTTCCGTCTTGCGCAGGACTGTAGAGCAGCAAACTCAACCCGCGCCAGCCGGCCCCGGAGACCCTCCCGGAGGGACCGAAAAACTTTTTCAAAAAAGTTGTTGCGCGGCGGACAGACTTCTGTGTATACTAATCCCCGCAGCGCACGCGAGCGGAAACAAACGCGAACGACTGCCTGGGGAGTTAGCTCAGTTTGGTTAGAGCGCCGGCCTGTCACGTCGGAGGTCGCGGGTTCGAGCCCCGTACTTCCCGCCAACGCAATTAAAGCCACGTCTTCGGACGTGGCTTTTTGCGTTTGATGCACTTTGTTTCGATAGAACGATCGCCCTGGTGCATCTTCGCCCAGAATCCCCGCGCCTTCGGGAACGCAAGTAAAATCTAATAAGTATATCTGTCTGAACAACAGCTTTGTTGCGCAACACCTGTTCTACGAGGCAGGGGGTTAGGTTATACTAAATTGCACTGTGCGCCGCATCTGATGCATTTCGCTCCAAGCGCGGCACTCAGTGGATATCCGATTTACCATTTGGATGTCCTGGCGGTCATTTAGCGTCTCGACACAAGCTCGGCCCCGGAGCTCGTTCGAGCTGTTCGTATTCCTTGAAAGGGGAAAAATGGACATATCGAGGAAGACTGATTACGCCCTTCGTATGCTGGCGATGCTTGCTGAGGATCCGGAGCGTTTGCTTTCTGTTCGCACCGCTGCCGAAGAGGGCAATGTCCCGTATTCGTTTGCCCGTTCGATTCAGCATGGTTTGGTCCAGGCCGGTATTGTGGAGAGCCTGCGTGGCGTCCACGGTGGCATGCGTCTCAAGGTCAGTCCGGACGACGTCACTATCCGCCAGGTCGTCGAGGCCGTTCAGGGCCCTATGGTTATGAACGACTGCACCGCCCCCGATGGTGACTGTGCGCGCATGGGCGCGTGCTGCTATCATCCCCTGTGGGCCGGAGCCCAGGCATTGATGCGCGACTACCTCGATTCCGTTTCGCTCGGCGATATCGTCGCCCATCGCCAGTTTCCGGCTGTCGATCCCAAGTTCGCCGATCGCGATGCGTTTCCCGAGTACGCTGCCTGCGCGTACGCTTGCCGGGAGGAATAGCGCCGCATAAGGAGTATAGCTATGATTCAGGACCCCTTTCGTTCGATGATTCGTTCGGAAGGGGTCTTGCGTTATCGCGACCTTCCGTGGCGCCGAACGCGCGACCCGTATATCATCTGGCTCTCCGAGGTCATGCTGCAGCAGACGCAGGTGCCGCGCGTGGAGACGCGTATGCCGGCGTGGCTCGATCGCTTTCCGACTGTTCAGGCGCTCGCTCAGGCTGTCCCTTCCGATGTCTTGGATGCGTGGCAGGGGATGGGCTATAATCGCCGCGCCTTGGCGCTTCACAGGGCTGCACAGTGCGTTGTAGAGGACTGGGATGGAGAGTTTCCGCGCGAGACGCGTGACTTGGTCGCTCTGCCCGGCATTGGCCCGGCAACGGCGCAGGGCATCCGTTCGTTTGCATTCGATCTTCCGGGCGTGTATTTGGAGACCAATGTGCGCACGGTCTTTTTGCATCATTTCTTTCCCGATGTGCCGGCCGTTCCCGATCGCGAACTGGTGCCGCTGATCCAAGCTGCCTGTCCGGCGGCCCCTGGTGCGGCGGCGGATGGGATTGCGCCCTTTGCCGCGCCTCAAGACGATGCCGACACGCCGCGCGCGTGGTATTACGCATTGCTGGATTACGGCGCGTATCTTAAAAAGACACTGCCCAATCCGTCCAGGCGGTCGGCGGGCTATAGTCGTCAGTCCAAGTTTGAGGGCTCGCGTCGCCAAAAGCGCGCGCATATCGTGCGTATGTTGCTGGCGGCGCGCGATGGGCAGCCGGCGGGCATTACGGTTGATGAAGCTGTTACAGGCGTCAACGAGATGGAGACGGCAGCCGGCCGAGAGTCGGTCGAGCGCGAGCTGGTCGCAAGTATTCTTGCCGATCTGGAGCGCGAGGGCTTTTGCCGCTCCGAGGGCGATCGTTGGTTGAGTGTGTAGCCCGCTCAAATCTGAAGAACGGGATTGTAAGGTTTAAATTCGCGGCTTGAGGGCATCCTAAAGACAAGGTCGCTCAAAGCCTATGGGCGGCACGTGTTGAAGGGAAGTACACCTATGGATTTTGAGAACTCTCAGACCAAGAAGAACCTCGAGACTGCTTTTGCCGGTGAGTCCCAGGCACACACCAAGTATCGCTACTATGCATCCAAGGCCAAAAAGGACGGCTACGTTCAGATCTCGAATATCTTTGCCGAGACGGCGGGCAACGAGTCCGAGCACGCCAAGCTGTGGTTTAAGTATCTGCACGACGGCGCCGTCCCCGATACCCTGGACAATCTGCGTGATGCCGCTGCGGGCGAGAACTACGAGTGGACCACGATGTACGACGAGTTCGCCAAGACCGCCGAGGAGGAGGGCTTTGCCGAGATCGCCGAGAAGTTCCGTGGCGTCGCCGCCGTCGAGAAGGCCCACGAGGAGCGCTACAACAAACTCGTCGAGCGCATCGAGTCGGGCGAGGTGTTTGAGCGTGAGGGCGTGAAGGTATGGAAGTGCCTGAACTGCGGGCACCTGCACGTTGGTGCCGAGGCGCCTGAGGTGTGCCCGGTGTGTAACCACCCGAAGGCGTACTTTGAGGAGCAGGTGGTGAACCTGTCTCTTATACACATCTGACGCTGCCGACGACTTAATAGGTGTA
>UQSK01000091.1 GCA_900543605.1 uncultured Collinsella sp. | reverse complement strand
GACGCCCATCAGGAACACGGCGTCGTAGCCCTCGTCGGCGACCTTGTCGGCGAGCGCGGTCATCTTCTTGCCGGTCTCGTAGAGCGCCTTGCCGTCCTCGAGATAGCCCTCCTGGTCGAAATGCATGATCTCGATCTTCTCGGTTTCCTTCATTTGTCTCTCCTTTCTGGGGTTGTTTCCACATCCCCCATGCCAACGGGCATCAAAACCCGCTTACATTCCGTAACACTCGGCCGCTTTGGCCTTAAGCGCATTGACTGACTCTTCGTAGCCCTCTGCCTTGACCTCCATTTGCTTGGAGACGGCATCAAGATACGGGTGCACGTCCCATGACTTCAGACGCTCGGCTATCATGGCCGCAATCGTCTGGAAGAACACAAGATTGGGAATTGCGCTGAGCAGCGGAGCCACCTGAGGCACCGCAACCTCGTGAGCCCTACCCTTGGGATGGGCCGTGAGCAGCACCGTTTTTGTCGTAACGTTCGATAGCGCATCAGCGATATTCGCAAGACGCTCCGACCCCTGCGGATCGTCGACGATAAACACCAGATAGCCCGGAACGATCTGCATCTCGGGACCGTGGACGAACTCCTCGCCTTCGTGATGCATGGCAGGAATCTTGATGGTCTCGCTCAGCTTGAGGGCCGCCTCTTCGGCAACGCCATAGTTGGGGCCGTTGCCGACGACCATGGCGGGCGTGTGCTCAGAAAGCTCGAGCATGTGGTCTTGGACATATGCCTCGGCGGTCTTGCACATCACGGCATTGGCCTGGATAGCCTCACGCAGGTCGTCAAGACGCTGGGCAACGCCCTTGGCGTCAATCGTTCCGCGCGCCTGACCGCCGTAAATACCAAAGAGCACCAGGTACTCAACGAGCACCTCGACGCCCAGAGTCACAAAGTCCACCGACTCGACGCCCACACCGTAGTCAAGAACGATGTCAGCGTGTTCCTTGATGGGTGCCTCGACGTTTGCCGTGAGCGCAACTGCAGCCATATCGTGTGCGAGCATGTAATCGAGCGCCGCAATCGTATTGGTCGAATAGCCACTCTGCGAAACGGCAATGTTGAGCACATGCTGCGGATAGGTGTGTTCAAAATCGACGAAGGCCTCGGGCGTCACAACGGACACCTGCATTTGCAGGGCATCTTGCAGGTAATCGCGGGCGCAATCGGCGGCATGGCGCGACGAACCCGAAGCAACGATGCGCAGCGCGTCAAAAGAACCGGACTGGAAAATATCAACGAGCTGCGCTACCAGCTCAGACGAACGCTCGAGGTTCTCCCCCATACGCACATGGGCAAGCTGAACGTAATCGAGCATCTTCATCGTCTCACCTCGTAACAAATCATTAGTATTTGATACCAATCACAGTTACAGGTTACGGCTTTTTGATATCTCTTTGTCGATTAATTTATCCCCATCGGCGAACGGTCGATTTTGAGCCCTGTAAGGTTGTATATACAGCTGGCCCAACGATCAAAACTGGTTAGTTTCCCAGCCGTTATTCACAAAATACCAGCTAGTACGTATAGGTGTAGCCGCCCGTATCGCCACGATTGAAGGACTTTACATACTCGATAGCCTGACCGCTCGCGTCATAGCTCACGCATTCCAAAAGCAAAACAAGATCGCCCTGTTCCAGTCCAAGGAGGCCGGCATCTCGTGCGCCCAGCGCTTCGATATCGAGCTTTTCCTGTGCCATGACTGGCTTTCGGCCCAGCATCTCATAGGTCTCGTACAAACTGAAGACCGACACGTCAATATCTTCGATGGTTGGGAACAGCAGGCAGGGAATCAGCGCCGTCTCAATCGATACGGGGCTACCGTTTATGCAGTTCAGGCGTCGAACGGAATAGAGCAGGTCGTCCTCGGCGATGCCAAACAGGTCGGCGTAATATGGCCCCGCATAACGCTTGGAACGCGCGAGAATACGGACGGACGCCTCGCCGCCCGAAGCACGGACCGATTCACGGAAACCGACCGTGCGTTCAAAAAAAGCAGGTACTTTCTGCGCCACAAAGGCACCTTTTCCCCGAACACGGCGAATCTGCCCGCGCCGAACCAGCTCATCGACAGCGCTTCGGATGGTCAAGCGTGTCGTACCAAATTCCTCGGCAAGGTCTTTTTCGGACGGAATCATGGAACCCGTGGGATATATACCGCGCTCGATACGCTCCTCGATGCGGCGTCGAATGCGCATATAAACCGGGGTGGCATCTACTGTTTCAGCCATTGTTCACCTGCCACGCTCCTCATGCCGTTCTCTTCGCCGTTATCGGCAAAGCGGAACTTTGTGGGCAAAATCACCGATTTGCAATGCTCCACAAAACGCATGTCCTTATCAAATTCGATCGAGCTCTCATAGAACACCGGCGTTCCCTCTTCTTGCTGGAGCAGCTCGGCCTCTTCGGCGTTCAAACGCGAGATGGAGATATGCTCACGTCCATGCTCAACACGCACGCCACCTTCTTTGAGCAAGACATCGTAAAGGCTCTCGCACTCAAAATCGTGCTCGATAAGCGATGGGCACAGGGACAGGTTAACGTGAGCCGTCTCGATTGACGCCGGCTCGCCCTCAATAAGTCGAACGCGCTGCATGCGGAGCAAAGGGGCGCCTACAGCCACCCTAAGCTTGTCGGCAAGCGTCTTATCCGCCTCGATGGTCCCGGTGGAAACCAGACGAGAAGAGGGGTGCAGGCCGGCAGTCCGCACAGCATCGGAGAAGTTATACGTTTCCTGGAAGATGTTCAGCGGCTTGGGAGGACACACATACGTACCCGATCCGCGACGGCTCTCGAGCGTTCCACACGAGATGAGCCGCGTGATACCGGCACGCAACGCCGTACGCGAAACGCCAATCTCTTCGCACAGCACGCGCTCGGCCGGCAGGCGATCGCCGCCGGCAAGCTGATGGTGCTGGATATACCAAAGAATTCCCTCAACAGCACGATCTTTGGGGGGAATTGCATAAGATTCGCCTGCCATTGCACAGACTCCTCATTCAGAAACGTATGCCGCCAAAATTAGGCCAGCCCTCCCATGGCATCAAATTCGGCCTTGATCTTCTCGGCGACATTCCGATACGACTTATATAGACTTGAATCGCGTTTGACTTCGTCGGTCATAACGGGAATCTCTAATTTGGAAACCTCGTCTTTTCCCGTCTGAACCGCCACAACAACGCCCATACCTGTCTCTTATACACATCTCCGAGCCCACGAGACGCGTAGTAATCTC
>UQSK01000090.1 GCA_900543605.1 uncultured Collinsella sp. | reverse complement strand
ACGAGATTACTACGCGTCTCGTGGGCTCGGAGATGTGTATAAGAGACAGGGCCGACGCCGTGGCGGCGCTCGCCATCCTCAACACCGTAACGGCCAGCGCGGCGGGCATGGTCTCGTGGCTTGCCGTCGAGCGCGTGCGCACCGGTCGCCCCACGCTGGTGGGTGCCAGCACCGGTCTGGTTGCGGGCCTTGTGGTGGTCACGCCCGGCGCGGGCTTTGTCGAGCCGTGGGCGGCGCTGGTCATGGGCCTGATTGTTTCGCCCGTCTGCTACCTGGCCATCAGCCATCTTAAGACCAAGTTTGGCTACGACGATGCGCTCGACGCGTTCGGTTGCCACGGCATCGGCGGCATCTTGGGCGGCGTGCTCACGGGCCTGTTCTGTGTGCCGGAGCTCTCGTGGACCGGTAAGGGCGGCCTGTTCTACACGGGCGACGTCTCGCTGCTCATCTCGCAGATTTTGGGCATTGTGGTGACGGTCGCGATTGTACTGGTACTCGATTTGGTGATCGCCGCGGTGGTCAAGGCGCTGTTCCACGGCAGCCTGCGTGTGGACGAGGCTGATGAGGCGCTGGGCCTGGATGCGAGTCAGCACGGCGAAAGTGCATACCCTTCGTTTAGTGGTCTGGACTAGCGGTTTCTAACGTTCTGTCAGACCAACTCTTAAAGAGAGGAATTCACTATGAAGAAAATTACGGCTATCGTGCGCCAGGAAAAGCTTGAGGTTCTCAAAGATGCGCTGTTTGCTGCTGATGTTCGCGGTATGACCATCAACCAGGTGCAGGGCTGCGGCACACAGCATGGCTGGAAGGAATACGTGCGCGGCAACGAGTTGCTCGTCAACACGATTCCCAAGGTACAGTTCACCCTTATCTGTGCCGACGAGCACGTTGACGGCATTGTCGACATCATCTGCAACGCTGCTCGCACCGGTGCCGTTGGAGACGGTAAGATTTGGGTCGAGCCGGTCGAAGAGGTCATCCGCATTCGCACCGGCGAACACGGCCCCGCCGCGGTGTAGAACAATCTTTCGCCTAGCGGGCGTGCCTCTCTTGGGGCGCGCCCGTTCTCGTCTACAATATCGTGCAGACGAAGGAGAGGCATGCCCATGATCAAGATGTTTGCGAGTGACTTAGACGGAACGCTGCTGAACGCCCTGCACGAGGCAGATGGGACCATCCGCCGTGCCATTCGCGAGCTGGCCGAGGCCGGCCTGCATGTGGTTCCCGCGACCGGACGCTCGACGCTGCCGGTCGGCGAGCATGGCTTTACGGGCCTGACGCTTGACGCCTGCTGCTCCAACGGATCCATCGTGCGCGACAGTCATGGCGAGGTGCTCAAGACCTGGACCATCGACCCGCAGGTTACCGAGGAACTGCTCAAGGCGTTCCCGGACATTTGCTTCGACTGCTCCACGCCCGACGGCATGTTTTCGAGCGGGTCGTTCGAGATGCACCAGGCGGGTTTTAAGAAGGACAGCCCTATCAAGCGCATCGTGATGCGCGGCATGCGCGCGCGTGGCGGGTATCACGAGGAGCAGTATTTCGATCAGTCGATCGGCGACATCCTGCGTCATGACGTGTGTAAGATCAACTGCCGCGTGACCTCGCCCGATCTAGAGCGCGACCTTAAGGCGTATTTGGCCGAGCGCTCGGACCGCGTGGTCAACGCGCCGTTTGACCCGGTGATGTTTGAGATCACGGACGCGGCGTGCAACAAGGGCGAGAGTGTGTCCTGGCTGGCGGGCTACTACGGCATTGCCGAGGACGAGGTCGCGGTCTACGGCGACGGCGGCAACGACATCGCCATGCTCAAACGCTTCCGCCACAGCTACGCGACCAAAAACGCAAGCGATGCAGCCAAGGCCGCCGCGAGCGCGACCATCGGCAGCTGCATGGTCCACGCCGTCCCCAAACACATGCTCGCCACCATGCACAAGCAAAACTCCCGCACCGTCATCGAATAATGTGACAAAGGGACAGTCCCTTTGGCGCGGGGGCCTGTGTTCTTGGAATACGAACATATATTCGTATATATAACTAGGCTCTGGTAGAATCGGTGTTGTTGACGGCAGTTCCATGTGCCGGGCAGCGCCCTCCATCTGATGGGAGGTGATGCCCATGACCGATTTGATTGATTTCGTGAGGCTTCTGACTGCTTTGGTCTCGTTCTTCACGGCACTTGTCGGCCTTTCCGAGGCACTCAAGCAGCGTTCGAAGCGCAACAGAAGGGGTCGCCGCCGCTAAGGCGTTGACCCCCTAATGCAAACAACGGCGCTGCCCAGCTAGCTACAACTTGGGCTGCCGTCGACACTATTCTACCCACGAATGACATTTTGGACAATCGGTAATGCCGCTCCAAAAGCCAGGCGGAATGTGACAAAAGGACCGCCCCTTCGTCACATCCCAAATATTGCCTTTACGTGTTGGTGCACACGGTGTGCAATAATACTCGCACTGTGCAATAGCGCACAGGCTGAGTAACAAGGAGGACGCTTGTCCCAGCTCGAGAAATGCGATCGCCGGTCTCTTCGCTCGCAGCGTGCCCTTCGCCAGGCACTTGCCAGCGAGCTTGCCGAAAGCGGCGACCTTTCGCGCATTAACGTCGCGTCGCTCACCGAGCGTGCCGGCCTTACGCGCCGCACGTTCTATTCGCACTACCGCGATATCCCCGACTTTATCAGCCAGATCGAGAACGGCCTGCTTGCCGAGATTCGCGAGCGGGTGGAGCTTATCACCGCAGCTCAATTACCCGATCTTTACCGTAACATCGACGAGCTCGAGCCGGCGCCCGGTTCGGTTGAGCTGCTGCGTTATCTTGCGGCCAATCGCGACCTTATCGGGGCCCTGCTGGGCCCGGGCGGCGATCCCGCCTTTATTAAAAAGATCATCGATACCGCACGCGAGGCCGTGGTGCCGCGTGCACAGACGGGCATTTTGGGCTTGGCGCTGGGCACCTTCTTTGACTACTACGTCACCTATGTCGTGAGTGCCGAGGTCGGCATGATCCAACGTTGGTTTGAGCGTGACCTTTCCGAATCGCCCGAGACCATGGCGCGCATCATGACGGTGCTCGCTTTTGTGCGCCCTGGTGACCTGTATGGCCAACCCATCGATATCAACGTGCCGGAATACGGCATGAAGCTATTGAACTTGCAGCTCGAGGACGCGGCCGACACCGCCGCAACCGTCGAGTCCAACAACTAAGAGGAGAGACAATGAGCAAACTCGTCGAGGGCATCAAGGACCGCATGGTCGCTGCCGCACGCGAGGCCGCGCCCGCCGTGGTGGACGCCGCGCAGAAGGCCGCGACCGTGGCTGCCGAGAAAGTTGCCGAGGCAGTTGCCGATGCCAAGCTGTCTCTTATACACATCTCCGAGCCCAC
>UQSK01000089.1 GCA_900543605.1 uncultured Collinsella sp. | reverse complement strand
TACGAGATTACTACGCGTCTCGTGGGCTCGGAGATGTGTATAAGAGACAGCGACGGGCGTAGAGGTCAGCCGTCGTGGGCTCTGCCGGTTCGGGCTCGGGCTCGGGCTCCGGCTCTGCAGCGGAAGCGGACTCGGCGGCGGTATCGGTGGACCCGGCGTCGGCGGCATCGGCCTCCGTCTCCTCGGCAGCATTCTCGCCCTCGGCGGCACCCTCGCTTGCGGCCTTCTCGGCAGCAAGGCGGGCACGGCGCTCGGCAAAGGTCTCCTTCTTGGCGGGCGCTGCCGTCTCGGCGGCATCCTCGTCCGCATCGGAATCGTCATCGACGGCAGTCTTCTTGGGCTTGACCGGTGTCGAAGCGGCCTCGCTCACCGGATCGATAATCTCGGACTGAACAACGGCCGTCATCTTTTCCTGCGTCTCGCGGAACTGACGGATGGCACGGCCGATCGTGCGGCCCATCTGTGGGAGCTTATCCGGGCCAAACAGCAAAAAGCCGAAGACCACGATGATCGCGAGCTCACCCTCTCCAATACCAAACACACATACCTCCAAGGCTCGATGTGAGTCGAGCCCGCACCGCGCCATTCGGCCGGAACTCGTCTATTCATTCGGTCAAGTATAGCGCCCGGACGCCAAAACGTCCGAGCGCATCACAAACATATGCCAAACGGCACGCCCTTTTGGGGGCAAAGATTATGCAGCGGTGATCGAAATCTCCTGGTCGACACCCAACAGCTGGACCACGCGCATCACCGGGGGCTGCACATTGGTGCAGCTAAAGCGCTTGCCGTGGTCGACCGCGTGGTGCGCGGCGCCCACAAGCACGCCAATGCCCGTCGAATCGATGTAGCTCACCTGGGCAAAATCGAGCTCAACGGCCTCAGTGGGCTGCTCGAGCGCCAGGTCGATGGCATTACGCAGGCTATCGGCGTTAGAGATATCGATCTCGCCGGTTACCTTAATGGTGTAGAGCTCTGGCGTGGGGTTGGTGGAAATACCCAAATCCATGTATACGCTCCTTTACGTATCGAAAGTGCGGATAGTACGGGAAGCCGCGCGTTAGGCGCGCTCGGCACGCGCAAGCTCGGCAGCGACAAGCTTAACGGCCAGCACCAGCACATCGAGCGCGGCCTCCAGGTCCTCGACCGTGGGATAGCTCGGCGCGATGCGGATGTTGGTATCGCGCGGATCCTTGCCATAGGGCCAGGTGGCACCAGCCGGCGTGAGCTTGACGCCCAGGTCGGCACAAAGCGCGGCGACCTTTTGGGCCGAGCCCTCGGGACCATCGAAGCTCACAAAGTAGCCGCCGCGGGGATGTGTCCAAGTAGCGCAACCCGTATCGCCCAGGCCCTCGGTGAGCTTGCGCTCAACGGCCTCAAAGCGCGGGCGCAAAAACTCGGCATGCTTTTTCATGTGCTCCTTGACCGCCTCGATGGTGGGAAGGAAGCGCACGTGACGCAGCTGGTTGAGCTTGTCGGCGCTGATGAGGCCGGCCTTCAGGCGCTTGGAGAACTCGGCGATGACCGCGGGGCTCGCACCGATAAAGCCGATACCGGCACCCGGGAAGGTGATCTTGGACGTCGAGGCGAATGCCACCACACGGTCCTCGGTGCCCGCCGCGCGGGCAAGATCGAAGATGTTGGCGAGCTCGTCGGTCTCGTCGTACAGGTCATGCACGCAGTAGGCGTTGTCCCAGAAGATGCGGAAATCGGGCGCGGCCGTGGGCATCTCAACCAGGCGGCGCACAGTGTCCTCGCTAAAGGTGATGCCCGTGGGGTTGGAATACTTGGGCACGCACCAGATACCCTTGATGGAATCGTCGGCGGCAACCAAGCGCTCGACCTCGTCCATGTCGGGACCGTTGTCGGTCATCGCGACGGGAACGTTCTCGATACCCAGATCGGCGGTGATGCCAAAGTGGCGGTCGTAGCCGGGAACGGGACACAGGAACTTGACCTTCTTGCCGTCGTGCGCTGCCTCGTAAGCCTCCCAAGGGTCGCAACCACACGAGCCGCAACGCCAGAACATACCGGCGATGTCGTGCTCGATCAGCAGGCTCGACGAGCCCAGCACGAGCGTCTGCTCGGCGGGGCAACCCAGGAACTCCCCTGCCAGCTTGCGTGCCGAGGGAATGCCCTCAAAGAAGCCGTAGTTGGAGCAGTCGACGTTGCCGTCGTGCAGATCGGCATCGGCATTGAGGATATCAAGCATGGGTCGAGAGATGTCCACCTGGGAGGGCGACGGCTTGCCGCGGGCCATGTCGAGCGCCAGGCCCTTGGCCTTGACCTCGGCGACCTCGGCCTTGAGCGCCTCGATGGCGGCATCGAGTTCGGTGGTTTCCATCTTCTGGTAGATCGTCTGCATGGGTGCGACCTTTCGCGAAGGGTACGTTGCAGTTCGTCTAAGTATAGACCGCCACCGCCGCAAGGGTATGAAGCCGTGATAGATTAAGTCCATCGCAATGAATTACGAATCGCCGCGCATGCCGGCGTGGGGCGCCCAAGGAGGCACTATGGAGTACGGATCGTTCCAGGCCGAGGAATTCGGCGACCTGCAGCGCCTGGTCGACGGGCTGTTTTATGACCGCCACGCCATCGACCGCCTGGATCTCATCGTGCAGGCCGAGATCTTGGACCTGACACCCGACCTTATGGAAATCGTAAACCTTTTGCCGCCCGGCTACTACGACCGCCAGTCACTTTGCGACCAGCTCAACTCCGCCTTGGCCGCTCACGGCTGGGGCGCCGTCTACGGAACGGTGGAATAAGCCTCGAGGCCGACGATTTGGCCCGCTTCCCGACCCTAGCGAGGCTTGTTTTAGGGCTTGTGGCCAAAAAAGGGCAAATTTGAGTACTGTTACCTTTTTAGTAGCAGCTATTTTTGGTCGAAATCGGCAAAACTGGACTTGAAACTCCCTAGTCCCCGTCAGCCAGCGCCGAATTGGAAGTCGATGCTCACTCATTAACGTACAGTTCTTATAACTTTGTTCATTATTTTCCACACCTAAAATGAAACGCCGTTTGTGACAGTACTCACAAACGGCGTTTTTTGACCACTGGCGTGTCTGGCAGGCGGCAAGCACCGCCCGAATCCGCATTTTGAACGCGCCCGAATCGGTTCTGGAGCCGGTTTTCGCGCTCTTACTCGTCTTTGGGCGCGGGGTGTTTGCAGACCACGCTCATGTAGATCATGCCGAGCACGGCAGCGGTGACCGAACCGGCAAGGATGGCGGCCTTGGCGGCCAGGACCTCAAACTGGGCCGTCGGGAAAGCGAGGCCGCTGATGAGGATCGACATGGTAAAGCCGATACCGCCCAGAATGCCCACACCGGCAATCATGTGCCAGTTGACATTGTGCGGCAGCTCGCAGACCCTAAACTTAACCAGGGCAAACGTCATGCCAAAGATACCAATCGGCTTGCCCAGCAGCATGCCAAAGTACACACCGAGCGTCACCGGGTCGGTGAGCAGCGTGCTCATGTCCACGCCCACTAGGCGAACCTGTGCGTTCACGAACGCAAAGATCGGCAGAATCACAAAGTTGACCGGCGTGGAGATCAGACGCTCCATACGAATGAGCGGCGGGGTCACGCGGTGCATGACGCGCTCGACCTTGGTGGTCGAGACGGTAAAGTCATGCTGGCCCAGGATGTGTGCCTCATCGTCGTAGCGATCATCGAGCAGCGGCAGGCACTCGCCCAACCAATCGGTGAGGCTATCGAGCTTGACGCCGCACTTGGCCGGGATGGTAAAGGCCAAGATGACACCGGCGAGCGTAGCGTGCACGCCGCTCTTGAACATGCAGAACCACAGCAGCAGGCCCAGCACCGAGTACCTGTCTCTTATACACATCTCCGAGCCCACGAGACGCGTAG
>UQSK01000088.1 GCA_900543605.1 uncultured Collinsella sp. | reverse complement strand
TGGGCTCGGAGATGTGTATAAGAGACAGAACCAAAACCATCACAAAGGGGATAGGCACCTTTGTGGTGGTTTTCCAACCGCAAAGGAAGCAACCATGAAAGCACTCGTCATCAACGGCCCCAACCTCAACATGCTCGGCATTCGCGAGCCGGGCATCTACGGCAGCGACAACTACGATCGCTTAGTGCAGATCTGCCAGGAAGCGGGTGCCGCACAGGGCTTCGACGAGGTCGAGGTCTTCCAGTCTAACCACGAGGGCAGCATCGTCGACAAGATCCAGGAGGCTTACGGAAAGGTCGACGGCATCGTCATCAACCCAGCGGCCTACACGCATACGAGCGTAGCGATCCTCGACGCCCTCAAAGCCGTCGCCATCCCCGCCGTTGAGGTCCACATCAGCGCCGTCGAGACGCGCGAAGACTTCCGCCAAGTGAGCTACGCGCGCTTGGCCTGCTTCGCCACCATCACCGGAGAGGGCCTCCAAGGCTACGCCCACGCGTTGGAGCTGCTGAAAGAGCATCTCGAAAAGTAAAATGCCAACCCCAACAAACAGCAGCGGCTTGCTCGCGCTCGGCTCCAGCAACACACAAGACGAAAAAAGCCCGGACCACCTAGCGGTCCGGGCTTAATAAACGATGGTGCTCCATGGCGGATTCGAACCGTCGACCTTGGGATTAGAAGTCCCCTGCTCTATCCAACTGAGCTAATGGAGCAAATAACCGCACGCCCAAGCAAGCGCAAGCCTGTTAGGCGCAAGTAATTATAACCTAGTTGAACTGCTCGCGATACGCCTTGCAGACCTCATCAACCGGGCCGTCCATGCGAAGGTCACCCTTCTCAATCCAAACGGCACGCTGGCAGATGCGCTCAACCTGCTCCATGGAGTGCGAAACGAACAGAACCGTCACGTCGCCGCTCTGGATAAAGTGCTGGATGCGGGCCTCGCACTTCTGCTGGAAGAACACATCACCGACGGATAACGTCTCGTCAACGATCAGAATATCGGGCTCGGTAATCGTCGCGATTGCAAAGGCGATACGCGCCACCATGCCCGAGGAGAAGTTCTTAAGCGGCATATCGACAAAGTTCTGAAGCTCAGCGAACTCAATAATGCCGTCAAAGTTGGCGTCGATGAACTCCTTGGTATAGCCGAGCAGGGCGCCGTTCAGATAGATGTTCTCGCGGGCGGTCAGCTCGGGGTCAAAGCCGGCACCAAGCTCAATCAGCGGCGCAATGTTACCGTGCACCTTAACGCTGCCCTCGCTAGGCTCAAGAACGCCAGCGATAATCTTGAGCATCGTAGACTTGCCGGAGCCATTGGTGCCGACCAGACCCACAACCTCGCCGCGATGAATATCAAACGAGATGTGCTTAAGCGCCCTAAACTCCTCAAAGAACAGCTCGTGCTTGGCAAGCTTAATGAAGTACTCCTTGAGGTTGGTCAGCGACTCGGACGCCATGTTAAAGATCATGGTGACGTCGTCGACCTCGACAGCCAGAGGCTGCTCGCTGTAATCAACAACAGATTCAGTCATCACAGCACTCCTTAGATGTAGAGGATAAATTTGCGCTCGGACTTATGGAACACGGTATAGCCAATAATAAGCGCAAGAACCGCCCAAGCGACGCACATACCAAACGTCATAAGCGAGGGCGTAGTCTGGAACAGGAAGATATCGCGCATAAACTGCAGGTAGTTGAACATGGGGTTCGCATACATCAAGATACGCACGAGATGCGACATTTGCGCAATATAGTCAGTCGTCCAGAAGATGGGCGTAATGTAAGTCCACGCCGTAATGACGACGCTCCACAGATGCATAACGTCGCGGAAGAAGACCGTAAGGGCAGAGAGCATCATGCCCAGGCCCATGCAGAAGCACATAAGCAGCAGCAGGCAAACCGGCAACAGAATCAGGTGCCAAGAAGGCATAACGCGGAACCACAGCATGACGATGGCGACGGCGACCAGCGAGAAGGCAAAGTTGACCAGCGAGAAGAGCACCTTCTGCACCGGGAAAACCCAGCGGTGCACCTTAACCTTCTTGAGCAGAGGGGCAGCGCCCACGATCGACGTCAGGGCCTGGTTCGTAGACTCAGACATGACGGCAAAGGTAATGTTACCCACGATCAAGTACAGTGGGTACATCTCGGGCGTCATTGAGCCATTGCGGCCCTGGCCAAAAATCGTCGAGAACACGATGGCCATGACGATCATCATCAGCAGCGGGTTGAGCACCGACCATGCGACGCCCAGAACGCTACGGCGATACTTGATCTTAAAATCCTTGGTAACCAGCTGACGAAGGATAAACGCGTCCTTCTCAAATTCATTCTTAGCAAACGTCGCAGGCAGACTGCGAGTTTCTTGTTGCTTTGTCTGATCCGACACGGATGCAACTCCTTTACTCGTAATCGTTGACAAACGAACAGTATAGACCCGACGGCCATGCAAACGATTCGCGCAACAAAACTGGAGAACTAACCCACATCTTAGGATGCCAGGCCCAAACGGCTATACTTTCTAGGATTGAATGTATAAGGAGCATTAAGTGAATTCTGAATCCATCGCCGTCATCATCCCTTGCTACAACGAAGCGCTCACGATCGGCAAAGTCATCGACGACTTTCACCGCGAGCTTCCGCAGGCGACGGTCTATGTCTATGACAACAACTCGTCAGACGATACCTCACGCATTGCCACCGAGCACGGCGCCACAGTCCGCTTTGAGCCCCGTCAGGGAAAGGGCAACGTGTGCC
Source organism: uncultured Collinsella sp. (assembly GCA_900543605.1). Lineage (GTDB taxonomy): Bacteria > Actinomycetota > Coriobacteriia > Coriobacteriales > Coriobacteriaceae > Collinsella. The sequence goes on along the minus strand of UQSK01000088.1, from coordinate 1,192 downwards.
GCCAGATGTTTCGCGATATCGACGCCGATTGCTACCTGATGGTCGACGGAGACGACACCTACCCCGCCGAGGCGGCCAAGGCCCTCTGCGAGCCCATCCTTAACGGCACGGCCGACATGACCGTAGGCGATCGCCTTTCCAACGGCACCTACGCCGAGGAGAACAAGCGTGCCTTCCACGGCTTTGGCAATAATCTGGTCCGCGCCATGATCAAGTGGATCTATGGCTACAGCTTCGATGACGTCATGACAGGCTACCGCGCCATGAGCCGCCCGTTCGTCAAAACCTTCCCTGTGCTTTCCGAGGGCTTCCAGATCGAAACCGAGCTCTCGATCCACGCCGTCGACCACCGCTGGCGCATCAAAGACGTGCCCATCGAGTACCGCGACCGTCCGGAAGGCTCCGAGTCCAAGCTCAATACCGTGAGCGACGGCATTAAAGTCGTTGCGATGATCGGCACGCTGTTCAAGGACTACCGCCCGCTGAAGTTCTTCAGCCTCGTCGCGCTTCTATTCGCGATTATCGGCCTGGTTTTGGGCATTCCTATCTTTGTTGAGTACTTTCAGACCGGCCTGGTCCCGCGTTTCCCCACTGCCATGCTTGCTGCATCGTTTATGTTCCTCTGTGGTCTGAGCCTTGCAACCGGATTCATCCTGGATTCTGTGGCAAAGGTCGAAAAAAAGCAGTGGGAGGTCAACGTGTACAGCAAATACGCCTACGATGACCAGCCCGGCAAGTCCGCCACCGAGACAAGCGAGAGGTAGATCTTCCGCAGAATACTATTGGCACCACTGCGCAGATAGCCACCAACAAGAAAAGCCACCGTTAACAAGCGGCGGCTTTTGCTCTCGAAAAGTTAATAGCGGCTAGAGCGTCTTGAGGTACTCCCCCAGCTCTTCCTCCCAGTCGGGCATGTGGAAGCCGACCGACTCGAGCCTGGACAGGTCGAGCGCGGAGTGGACCGGGCGCGGGGCGACGGGGCCCGCGGCGGTGGAGTAGTAGTCGGCGGTCGATACCGGCACGACCTTGTCCCCGTTGCCGTTGACGGCATCGAAGACGGCGCGGGCGATGTCGGCCCAGCTCTTGACGGCGCCGGAGCCGGTGCAGTCGTAGGTGCCGTAGGGGGCCTTCACATCAAGCACGTGGAAGATGGCCTCGGCCATGTCGCGCGTGAAGGTCAGGCGGCCCAGCT
>UQSK01000087.1 GCA_900543605.1 uncultured Collinsella sp. | reverse complement strand
GTCTGGCCGAACGAGGGTATGGGGACTCGTTCGGCCAGACGCGCCGCCGCTGTTTGTGATCCCTTTTCCTCCGTCCCCTTCGGATCACGTGATCCGTTGAGGACGGAGGAAAAGGGATCATTTCGTAGGCCCGTGGCCGCCTTGGAAACCGAATGATGGTACGAGCATCCATTCGGCTTCCAAGGCGGCCACGGACAGAACGGGGCGAACAGAAAAGAGCGACGGACGTCTACTCCCCTGCCACGCTCGCGCGCAGCTTGGCGGCGATGGGCTCGGATGCCAGCAGGAACACGAGCATGACCACGGAGCACGCCAGGCACACAATCCAGGTGCTTGCAAAGGAGCCCGTGGCATCGAACAGCACGCCCGAGACGATGGCGCCCACGGTGCCGCCGACCATCTCGAGCGAGGTGATGGTGCCCGTGACCTTACCGAGGTCGGCCATGCCAAACTGCTTGGAAGCCGCGATCGTGGGCGTGATGGTGCCCATGCACGTTCCGATACCAAAGCTCACAGCGGCGACAATAGGACCGAGGTCCGTCGTCGGGAAGCACAGCGCCACGCAGGCGATAATGCACGCAACGGAGCCAAGGATATTGCCAAAGCGCAGGCCAAAGCGGTCATAGATCGCACCGAGCGAAATCTTGGCGATAACGACGGTAACCATATAGGCCGAAAGCACGGTACCCGCCCACATGGGATCATGACCGCCCGTGACGATCTTGGCACTGTTGACGGTAACACTCGTCATGTTGGTAACCTGGTTGGGCAAGATGGCGCCATTGACCAAGCCCATAAAGAGGAAGGCAACGACGAGCAGCCAAAACGCCGGGCTCTTCTTAATGCGCGACCAACCGACGCTGACCTCGGGGGCCGTATGCTCGTCCTTGTCGCCAGCCGTCGAGACGGACGGATCGCCCGGGTTCTCGCCGAGCGGCTTAAGGCCGATCTCGGAAGGCTTGGTGCGGAAGGAGTAGGCCGTGATGGGCAGTGCCGCCACCATGCAGACGGCAGCGAGTACCAGGAACGCAGAGCGCCAGCCCACACTCACGATAAGCGAGCTCACGATCGGCGAGAGAATGGCTCCGCCAAAGCCCGAACCCGAAAGTGCGATGGAAATGGCAAGGCCGCGTTTGGCGGTAAACCAGTTGGCGGTCACCAGGCTAATGAGCAGACGGGTCGAGGCCACAGCGAAGCAGCCCGAAACGGCAAAGAGCACATAGACCTGCCAAAGCTCACCCACAAAGCTCATGCCCGCGAGCACCGCCGAGGTAGCGATAACGGTGAGCGAGCCCAACACGCGGCCACTCATTTTATCGGCAACATGGCCGATAACGAGCGAACCCACAACGCTCACCACGGTGGAGATGGCATTGGAGATGTTGTACTGGGCAAGCGTAATCCCGAGGTCGCTGACGATCAGCGGCTGGAACAGGCTCATGCAGTTGACGAAAATCGTGTAGCACGTGGCCATGATCACGAAGCCGGAGGTCACCACGAGCCAGCCGGGGAAGAACTTACGTTGCTGGGACATACTGCTCCTTATTTAACAAACGAATAGCCGGCGCCGGGCGCCGGTAGTGCCCAAGATTGCCTTGAAAGACAAGGGCATAGGCCTTACGGCCATGCCCGCAGGCTTGAAAGGCAAGGTTGGGTGCTACCGGTGGTCGGCGATGTAGCCCAAAGCGACGGCGGTATAAGCCGCGGCACCGAGCGGCAGCTCGGCATCATCAAAACGTGCCTTGGGATGGTGCTGGGCAAAGTGTTCGTCCGTGTCGGTTACGGCCGCGCCCACGGTAAAGTACGCACTCGGAATCTCGCTCGAGATAAGCGCGAAGTCCTCACTCGCCATGGCATGGAAAAGCGGCAAGAAAGCCGCCTTGGGCAGCACTGCGCCCACGTAGCCAAGCGACGCCTGAGTCATATCGCTGTCAAGTACAAGCGGCGGAACATCCGAAAGCGTCTCGATGGTCGCCGGCGTACGATATGTTGTGGCAACGCCGTTAACGACCTCCGCGATGCGGGTCTTGAGGCGCTCCATGAGCTCGACGTCGAAGCCGCGCAGCGTTCCCTCGAGCACACAGGTGTCGGGGATAACGTTGGCCGCCAAGCCGCTAGCAAACTTACCAACGGTAAGTGCGACTTCCTTGGCCGCCGGCACCTCGCGGGCGATAAGCTCCTGGAGCGCCAGGTGCACGTGGACGCCGGCCGTGATGGGGTCGATGCAGATCTCGGGGCTCGAGCCATGGCCGCCCTTGCCCTGGAGCGTGATGCGGAAACCGTACACGCCCGAGAGCGCCGGGCTGCCGTAGAGCACCAGGCCAAGCGGCGACTGGCTGTTGACATGCATGGCAAAGGCCGCCTGAGGGCGCGGGTTCTGCAGCAGGCCATCGGCGATGGCGGCGCGGGCGCCCTCGAAGGTCTCCTCGCCCGGCTGGAACAGCAGTTTGACGGTAGCATTGGCGTCGACGAGCTCGGCCTCGCGGGCCTTGAGCAGGCGCGCCGCACCAAGCAGGGCCGTCGCGTGCATATCGTGACCGCAAGCATGCATGCAGCCGTTGACAGAGGCGAAAGGCTCGCCCGACTCTTCCGCGACGGGAAGGGCATCCATGTCACCGCGCAGCATGATGACCGTTCCGGCCTGCTCGTCCTTGCACGTGCCATTGCCCTGAGCGGCCGCGGCCGCACCGGCACCGATCAGGCCAACGACGCAGGAACCGTCGACTAGCGTGGTATGGGGGATGTCCATCTCGTCCAGACGTGCCTGGATATAGGCAGACGTCTGCGGAAGATTGTTACCGAGCTCGGGCATCTGGTGTAGATCGTGTCGCCACGCAGCGAGCTCGTCTGCAAAAGCCTGAGCTTCTGCGACAAGACCGTCACCGATAGCGGTCTGCGCCGCTGTTGTAGCCTGAGGCGCTGGTTGCGGTTGAAAATCGGACAGAGCTGGTGCCATAGATGCCCTCCAGTAACGTTTTTGCAGCACGCACTTTGATAGCATAAAGTGCAAGGCACAACTGTAAGGGCATGACATAAAAATGCCGCCCTTGGAGGGCGGCGCAACAAGTTGTTTACAATTGCGAGCGAGATTTTCGGCGCAAGAAATCGAAATGCGTCTCGCTCAAGATAATCGACAGGAAGATGAGCGCAAAGCCGGCAAGCAGGCGCGAGGTGAGCGCCTCTCCCATCAGCAACACCGAGAACAACACGCCCGAAGGCGACTCCATCGAAAGGAGCAGCGAGCCCGTCGAGGCCGGGACATGCGCCAGGCCGACGTTTTGGATGAGCAGAGCCACGCATGTGCAGCCCACCGAGAGAAACGCCATCACACTGATAAAGCTCGGCGTCCACACGGACGCGGGCGCTTGGGTCTCGAACAACAGCGACGAGATAAGGCTCAGGACGCCATTGCCCACAAACATCCAAAACGTGATGACGTTGATGTCCATCTTGCGGCCATACTTGGCGGTCACCGCCATCTGGATGGCAAAGAAGACCGCGCCGCCCAGTGTGATGACATCGCCGACATTGAACTCGACGCTATCGAGCGCCACCAGGCCAATGCCCGCCAGGCACAGCAACGCGGCGCCCAAGTTGTAACGGGTAAGCTTTTCGCTGCTTAGGACGTAGCTCGCAAACGGCACGAGGATGCAATAGGTACCCGTCAAAAATGCACTCTTGCCCGCCGTGGTCTGTGCCAGGCCAATCGTCTGCAAACTATACGCGCCCCACATAAGTGCGCCCATACCAAGTCCGACGATCAGGTTGCGGGCATTAAAGTGCGCGATGATGCGTTTGTGGAAGATGACGAACATAACCAGCGAAGCCGGAAGGAAGCGAACGTAGAGCAGCTCGAACACCGGAATGGTGTCGAGCGCATCTTTCATGGTGGTAAAGGAATAACCCCAGATGACCGCCACCGATAGCAACAAGACCTTCCAGAAGAACGGCGAACGCGCGCCAGCGCCGCGGGAGGTGCCGCCGGCGCCCAGGTCCTCGCGAGCGACAGGGCTATCGGGCATGTTTTCGATTTCGTTGGCAGCGTATTGGGCTGTCTCTTATACACATCTGACGCTGCCGACGACTTAATAGGTGTAGA
>UQSK01000086.1 GCA_900543605.1 uncultured Collinsella sp. | reverse complement strand
TCGACACCGCCGAGTTCGCGATTCCCGGCCTTGACGACGAGTTCCGCGTCATCGTCTCCCCGTGGATTCTGACGGTGCTCGTGACCGACCGCCTGGCTCGCTACTACGAGACGGTCACCAAGCACAACCTCAAGTACCGTCGCTACTATCACCAGTTCGACTACTAAAGAAAACGGGTGCGGGAACGTGCCGGGCTATTGAGGGGAACACAGAATGAGACAGTACATCATCGCCAGCCATGCGCACTTCGCTACCGGCATCAAGGAGAGCGTCGAGCTGCTCTCGGGCGCTCGCGACAACGTCCACGATCTTTCGATGTTCGTCGATGGCCGCATGGACGTGGCCGAGGAGGCCCAAAAACTGCTGGCAGGCATGTCTGCTGACGATGATGTCGTTGTCTGCACCGACCTCTTTGGCGGCAGCGTCAACAACGAGTTCACCAAGATCGTCCAGACACGTCCCCGCACGTACCTCGTTACCAACATGAACCTTCCTCTCCTCATCCAGCTGCTGTTCTCTGACGAGTCGGCGCCGGTTGAGGAGACGATTCGCGCCATCGTCGCTGCGGACGATACGCGCGTGAAGTTTGTCAACGATCTTTTGGTCGATGGCGACGAGGAAGAAGAGTTCTAATCCGCAGCACCTACTGACACGCCGTAAGACGGCACAAGACCTTTGGGGGGTCACATTATGATTCAGCTACTTCGCGTTGACCATCGCCTGCTTCATGGCCAGGTCGCAGTTTCCTGGGTTCAGGGCCTTGACTCCAACTGCATCTTCTGCGTGGGCGATAAGGTCGCTAACGACCCGGTGTGGAAGACGACGCTCAAGATGGGCAAGCCTGCCGGCTGCAAGCTCGTCATCAAAGATATGGAGCATGCAATCGAAGCTATCAACTCGGGCGTGACCGACAAGTACAAGATGATCATCTGTGTCGCCACTATTGCTGAGGCAAAGCAGCTTGTTGAGGGCTGCCCGCAGATCAAGTCGGTCAACCTGGGCAACACCAAGCCAAAGGACGAGAAGCGTCCCGATGCTCGTCAGGTCTCTCGTCAGATCTTCCTGACCGCGGCCGAGGAAGCCGATGTGCGCGAGATGCTGGATCGTGGCGTCGAGGTCGAGATTCGACCCCTGGCCGACGACCCCAAGGTCGACTGCGCCAGCGTGCTCTAGGCGTTCAATTTCGAAGAGTCTGAGCTCTTCATAGTGTCCTATTAGGAAAGGGGGATATATGCTTACCCAAGCAATCCTCATCGGACTTATCGCCGCATTTGGTAAGTTCGACTGCCAGCTCGGTACGCTCTATGCGTTCCGCCCCATCGTCCTGTGCCCGCTCGTGGGCCTGGTGCTGGGGGACCTGCAGTCCGGCCTCGCGATCGGTGCGAGTCTGGAGCTGCTGTTCATGGGCTCGATCTCCATCGGCGCTTACGTACCGCCTAACGAAACCGTCGGCGGCGTGCTCGCCTGCGCGTTTGCCATTCAGCTCGGTCAGGGTACCGAGACGGCCATTGCGCTCGCCATGCCCATCGCCGTCCTTTCGCTGACGATCGGTAACATTACGGATGCTGGATTCTCGATCATTGTTGACATTGCTGACAAGTGCGCTGCCAAGGGCAACCTCAAGGGTATCTACGCGGCACATTGGAGCATGGGCCTCTTTGGCTGTCTTGAGTACTTCCTGCTGTGCGGCGGCGCATTCTACCTGGGCTCCGACGCCATCCAGGGCCTGCTCGACTTCATCCCGCCCTTTGTCCTTGCTGGCTTTGGCGTTGCCGCCAACTTCCTGCCTGCCATGGGCTTCGCCATGCTCGGCCGCCTGGTGCTCACCAAGCAGCTCGTGCCCTTCTACTTCCTGGGCTTCCTGCTGTGCTCCTACGCCAACGTGCCCGTCCTGGGCGTCGCCCTGATCGCCATCATCATCGGCATCGACAAGTTCGACCTGCTCGGCCTGGGCGGAGCCCAGCCCCAGCTCTCCGCGGAAGGGGATGAGGACGATGACTTCTAGTCCCGAGAACAAGATCACGCGCTCCGACCTCATCAAGAGCGCCGTCAACGTCGGCGCCCTGGGCATGGAGTTCTCCTGGACCTACTACAAGCAGATGAACATCGCCTTCTGCCTGATGGTCGCCAACATGCTCAAGAAGATCTACGCCGGCCGCCCCGACGACTACGCCGCGGCCCTGCACCGCCACTGCGCGTTCTTCAACATCACCGTCCAGTTCGCCCCGTTCGTCGGCGGCATCGCGATGGCCATGGAGGAGAAGGTCGCCCGCGGCGAGATCGAGCCCGAGAGCGTCAACGACGTCAAGGCCGCCCTCATGGGCCCGCTGTCCGGCATCGGCGACTCCATCTTCCTGTCGACGCTGCGCGTGGTCGCCGCCGCGGTGGGCATCAGCCTGTGCCAGGCCGGCAACCCCTTCGGCCCCATCGCCTTCCTGCTCATCTACAACGTCCCCGGCTTCGCGCTGCGCATCTGGGGCGCCGTCAAGGGCTACGAGCTGGGCGTGGGCTTCCTGGACGAGGCCCAGAGGACCGGCCTCATGCAGAAGATCATGACCTGCGTGGGAATCGTGGGCGTCATGGTCGTGGGCGCCATGTGCAAGGACATGTTCTGGGCCAGCATCCCGGTGGCCATCGGCTCGGGCGAGGACGCCCAGACCCTCCAGGACATCCTGGACGGCATCATGCCCGGCATGCTCGGCATGATCGCCTTCTGGCTGTACTACTGGCTGCTGTCCAAGAAGATCAACCCCATGGTGCTGATCGTGGCCACCATGGTCGTGGGCATCATCGGCGCGTTCTTCGGCGTGCTGGCGTAGGTTCCTGCGTTCTATTCTGCCCCCAAGGGAAACGGCGACCCATTGCGGTCGCCGTTTTTTATTACCGAAAGCTAGCTGGAGGTGCTTCGTGATTCGATCTGACAATCCACCCGATAATGGCGTGAGCGGGGCGATGTATCTATTTGGCACGGCGCTCTTGTGGAGTTTTATCGGCATCCTCGTTCGCGCCAATTCGCAGTCAGCTCTTTTGATCGGTGCCGTTACGGCAATATTTATGGCGCTCTTTATCCTGCTCGTCGGCAGGCCCGTCCTCCGCGTCAGCCGTCTTATTGTCCTTGTGGCCGTCTGCAACTTCGTGACGGGCACCACGTTTAATTTTGCCAACCAGCTCACGACGGTCGGCAACGCGATCGTCCTGCAGTACACCTCGATGATCTTCGTTATCGTGTATCAATCGCTCGCAACCCGCACGTTGCCCTCGCCTGCGAAGATTGCCTCCGTGGTGGTTGCTTTTACGGGTATGGGACTGTTCTTTTTAGGCGATTTGAGTGCCGAGGGCATGCTCGGCAACCTGCTTGCCGTCATTTCGGGAGCCACCTTTGGGCTGTGTTTCTTTTTGAACTCTCGCCCCGATGCGTCGCCCATGGTGTCCTCGCTCATCTCCTGCGGTATCTCGATGCTGCCGATCGTCTATTTTGCTGGCGCCCTAGACTCCGTGAGACCATTTGAGTGGGGGCTCATGCTGGTGCATGGCCTTTTTTGCAGTGGCCTTGCGAGCGTGCTGTATGCCAAGGGGATCGCGCGGACCAACGCGTTTGCGGCCAACTTGGTTTGCATGAGCGAGGTCGTGCTCGCTCCCTGCTGGTCGGCGCTCTTCTTTGGCGAGGTCTTTCGCTGGAACGAGTTTTTGGGCGCGGCGATTATCGTTTTGGTGATTGTGGCCAACTTGGCATCCGATGCCTTTGGTGATGGCTTTCTGGTGGCGCTTGTCCGCCATCGAAACAAAGAGCGCGCCTGATGAGATACGTCTGCCGTTTACGGTAAAAAACACCCCGCTGAGCGAGTGGTATTAAATAGTAAGAACCTGCATATCTATAATTGGTATCAAATCATTTGTGCCTGGCATGGGTGTTAGCAGCACACCAGGTACGCTTCGAACCGTGGAATCGAACTCCCGGAATTGATATCAACAACGCGCGCGACGGGAGTGACGACGGTTCGAGATTCCTTATTGGGAGGAATTATGCTTGTCCAAGCAATCCTCGTCGGCTTAGTCGGAGCGTTTGGATGCCTCGACTACCAGCTCGGCACCCTCTACGCGTTCCGTCCCATCGTCCTGTGCCCGCTCGTGGGCCTGGTGCTGGGGG
>UQSK01000085.1 GCA_900543605.1 uncultured Collinsella sp. | reverse complement strand
GATGTGTATAAGAGACAGGCCGCCGCAATCGGGACAGGGGTCGGCGACGACCTTACCGGAGCCACCGCACTCAGGGCAGACCGACTGGAACGTGCCGGCACCGAACAAGAAGGACAGGTCGACATCGATGTGGCCGCGACCACCGCAGCTCGGACAGGTATGTGCATGCTCGGACGAGACAGAACCCGAGCCTCCGCAGTGACCACAGGTATCGAAGCGCGTATAGCGGACGGTCTTGCGGGCACCGCCCTTGGCCTCCTTGGCGTCGAGCTTGATATCGACGACCACGTTGGCGCCGTTCTCGGGATTGTAGGCAGCCTGCCCGCGACGCGGCTGGCCCCAGGCGCCACCAAAGGGAAAGCCGCCCTCAAAGGGATTGCCATAGCCCGCGCTACCGGCGTAGCCGCCGCCATAGGGAGAAGCCGTAGGAGCGCCGGCGAAGGGATTGCCCGAGCGCATGGCGTCGTAGCGCGCACGCTTCTGCTCGTCCGAAAGCACGGCATAGGCTTCGGAAACCTCTTTGAACTTTTCCTCGGCATCAGGTTCTTTGTTGACGTCCGGATGGAGCTTGCGGGCCTTTTGCTGGAAGGCTTTCTGTATATCACGCGAGGTGGCGTCCTTGGAGACACCCAAAATCTCGTAGTAATCTTTTTCGTTCATCGTCGCCATGCGCGGCAACCTCCTGCTCACAGCAGCGTATATATTGCGGTAATTCTACCCGAGCGGCCTAGGCTAGACCCCAAAACAGCTCGAACAGCACATTTCCATCGAGCCAGCCCAAGTGAGTGGGCGCTAAACGAGCACGGACACGACCTGCGATAACGTCTTTCGAGGTGACGTGCCCCGCATGTCCTTCAATATGGTCGGGCACCCAAGTGGCAAGGCCCAACTCGAGCGCACGGTCACAGGCCGCCGCCAACTCATCTGCAGCGATCACGTTTGCCGAGCGAACCAACAATTCGGACCCAATGCCACGCGTCATGCGGCAGGCAAGCATCAAATCCTCGGCCGCCGCCTCGCGCTGCGACAGATACTCAGCATCAAACGTCGTCGCGGCATCGTCGCGTTGTACCAGACGCACGCGATGCGCTTCGCCGCGAGCTGGCACGTCAGGATAAAGCTCGGCTAAGCGATCGAAGTCCTCGGCGTCGAGCATGCCGGCAGCAGAGCGACCCAAGCCCAGATAGCCCTGTCCGGTCCAATAGGCGATGTTGTGGGCGCACTCATGTCCGTCGAGCGCGTAGCTTGCCACCTCATACGGGTGATAGCCGGCCACACCCAGGCGCTCACGCGCCGCGTCCATGCATGCAGCCTGAAAATCCTCGTCGGGCTCGAGCGACTCGTCGCGACACGCCATGCGGTAGAGCGGCGTGCCCTCCTCGAGCGTGAGCGGGTACACCGACACATGATGCGGCGGCGCCGCCAACACGCCATCGAGCGTGCGCTGCCAGCTTAGGTCGGTCTGCCCGGGAAGGCCGCACATCAGGTCGCACGACACGACAAGCCCAGCGTCCTTGACCGTCGTGATGGCAGCGAGCGCCCGATCGGCATCGTGAATGCGGCCGATGGCGGTAAGTTCAGCGTTATCGAGCGTTTGCACGCCCAGAGAGACGCGCGTGACACCCACCCCGGCAAGCGCAGTGGCAAGCTCTGCGGTCAGCGATTCGGGATTGGCCTCGCAGGTAAACTCAACAGGCTTGCACCACGCAGAGATACGCCGGGCAAATTCTACCAAACGCTCCCCCGCCAGCGACGGCGTGCCGCCGCCAACATAGACGGTGCGGATCTGTGCAAGCGCGCCTGCGTCGCCAAAAGCATCGAGGCGCGCATACAACTGCTCAAAATAGGTATCGAGCGCAACGCTCATGTTGCACGGAGCAAAACTGCGTGAGTCAAAGTCACAGTACCGGCATTTTTGGGCGCAAAACGGCACATGCACGTACAGCGCGGTAACGGCCACCGTTAGGCCTCCAACGGATGAGCGGGCACCGACTCGCCGGCGGCAAGTGCGGCCTCACAGGCCACCACATCGTGCTCGATATCATCGACCAGTGCCATGAACTCCTCGTATGTGGAGCAACGCACCACCTGAGCGCGCCAGGCGGCAGCATGGGGCATGCCCTTTAGATACCAGCTTGCGTACGTGCGGGCACGCGACATGAGCGGCAACAGCTCGTGCGTGAGCGTCAGGTGCTCGCGCAGGGCATCCAGGCGCTCAACCGAGGAGCGAGAAGGAACCGGCGTGCCATCGAGTGCAAGGGCTCGGGCATCGCCGAACACCCACGGATTGCCGTAGATGCCGCGCGCGATAAACACCGCGCTGGCACCCGAGCTTTGCAGATGCTCAGCAGCGTCCTCTGCCGAGAACACATCGCCCGAACCGATAACGGGAATCTCGACGGCGTCGGCCACCTCATCGACGACCGACCAATCGGCCTGGCCCGTATAGAGCTGCGTGGCGCAGCGACCATGTACCGCCACCGCGGCGGCCCCTGCTCCCTCAAGCATCTGGGCAAACGTCGCGGCGTTGCGGTCTTCGGCGTAAAAGCCCTTACGGATTTTTACGGTCACGGGCACATGCGCCGCGCCCACCGCCGCCTCGACGATCTGCTCGGCCAGATCGGGAGTGCGCATAAGCGCCGAGCCCTCGCCCTTGGTGACGACCTTGCGAGCCGGGCAGGCCATGTTGATATCGATCAGCGACAGGCGATCGCCCACACGCTCCTCGACGGCAGCAACAGCGCTCGCAAACTGATCGGGCTTGGAGCCAAAGAGCTGCACGCAGATCTGCTGCTCCTCATCGGCCGGCAGTACCAGGCGCCACGTCTTATTGCTGGCATAGGCAAGGCCCGCCACGCTCACCATCTCGCTATAGGCAAGATGGGCACCGCGACGGCGGCACATGATGCGATAGGCGGGATCGGTCACGCCCGCCATGGGAGCCATAAGGAACGGCTGCTCGGCATAGGCTCCAAGCAACCGCTTGCTGTATTCAGAAAGTGCCATGGACCTACTCGTCCACCTTGAGAATCGCCATAAAGGCCTCCTGCGGAACCTCGACCGAGCCGATGGCCTTCATGCGCTTTTTGCCCTCTTTCTGCTTCTCGAGCAGCTTGCGCTTTCGCGAGATATCGCCGCCATAACACTTGGCCAGCACGTCCTTGCGGCGCGCTTTGACGGTAGAGCGGGCAATGATCTTGTTGCCGATGGCGCCCTGGATAGGCACCTCGAACAGCTGGCGCGGAATGATTTCCTTGAGCTTGTCGCACAGACCGCGGGCCAGGCCATAAGCCTTATCCTTGTACACGATAAACGACAGCGCGTCCACCTCGTCGCCCGAAAGCAGGATGTCGAGCTTGACGAGCTCGGAGGGGCGATATTCGTTGAACTCGTAGTCGAGCGAGGCGTAACCCTTGGTGCGGCTCTTGAGCTGGTCAAAAAAGTCCAGAATGAGCTCGGCAAGCGGCATGTCGAAACGCATCTCGACCGATTTGCTCGTCAGGTGGATCATGTCGGTCGTGACGCCGCGGTGATCGATGGCGAGCTGCATGACGGCACCCGTATACTCGGGCGGGCAGATGATCTTAGCCTTGAGGTAGGGCTCCTCGATGCGCTCGATGCGCGTAGCCTCGGGCAGATCCTGCGGGCTGCGAACATCAATCATCTCGCCGTCGGTCTTGTAGACGTGATAGTCCACCGAAGGGCTCGTGGCAATCAGGTCCAGGTTGAACTCGCGCTCCAGGCGCTCCTTGACGACCTCCATATGCAGCAGGCCCAAGAAGCCAACGCGGAAACCAAAGCCGAGCGCCACCGAAGTCTCGGGCTCCCACACCAACGACGGGTCGTTGACATGCAGCTTATCGAGAGCGTCGCGCAGGTTCTCGTAATCCTTGTTGTCGATCGGGAACAGGCCCGTGTAGACCATGGGCTTGGCCTCACGGTAGCCGGGAAGCGGCTCGGGGCAGGGATTCGACGCCCACGTAAGGGTATCGCCCACGCGCACGGCCTCGGGGTCCTTCAGGCCCGTGACCACGTAGCCCACCTCACCGACCGTCAGCGCGTCAACTGGTGTCTCGGCGGGACGCTTGACGCCCACGCCATCGACCAAAAAGTCACCCTTTGCCTGCATCATAAGGAGGGTATCGCCCTTTTTGATGGAGCCGTCAAACACGCGGACCGTGGCAACGACGCCGCGGTACTCATCAAAATACGAGTCCAGGATGAGCGCCTTGAGCGGCGCGTTTGCATCGCCCTTGGGCGGAGAGATCAAAAAGACGATGGACTCCAGCAGATCGTGGATGCCCTCGCCGGTCTTGCCCGATACGCATACGGCATCTGTCTCTTATACACATCTCCGAGCCCACGAGACGCGTAGTAATCTCG
>UQSK01000084.1 GCA_900543605.1 uncultured Collinsella sp. | reverse complement strand
AGATTACTACGCGTCTCGTGGGCTCGGAGATGTGTATAAGAGACAGTTGCGGAACTGCACGCGCGTAACCATGGGCAGATCCTTGATCGTCGCTGCCAGGTTCTGCGGCACGCCCTGGTTGGCAGCCGCGGGCTCGCACTCGCCGCCGGCCTTCACGCGACGCTTATGCTCGGCGAGCATGGCGCGGTACATGCCGGCATGCAGGCGAATCTCAACCACATTGGCATTGCGAGCCTGTTCGACGATGCGCGCGCCCTCGCGATCGATATCGCCTACGTAGTAGACGTAGTTAAAGCGATAGCCAATCTCGGCCAGATAATCGTCCAAGGCATGCGAGACGCTCGCCTTGCATCCGCCGCCAAAAATCACGCCGCCCACCTTGATGCCAAAGAGCTTGGCGTGCTTGCGGCCACGCAGCAGCTTGACGATCTCGTCGTAGGTGTCCAGGTTCTCGACCATAATGAACGGCTTGTCGGCTCCCAGCGTAAAGAAGCCCGTAAAGTGCACGGGGCGATTGGGGGCGACCTTGATCGCCTGCATGCTGATGCCCTTTTCGGTCATACGCCTGATCAAGCGCTCACCGTGCTTGCCGTCAAAAGCCTTCTCGTCGTTAAAGATCTGGTAGGCACGCTGGCGGCGCGAGGCAACCGGCGTATCGGCACCTCGATTCTGCTCGATCCAAGCCTGGATGATTGCGATTTCCTCGGCAATCTTGCGGTTGGACATCTCGTTGTGCTGAGTGCGCTGCGGAGCCTTTTTGCCGTCCTTGCCCTCGACCTTTACGATCTGTGTCTGTTGCTCCTTGATCTTAGAGAGCGCCGTAGGCGTAGGGACAACTTTGAGCAGCTGCCTGCCTAAAACGCGGGCAAGGGCAAACGCCGAGACCTCGCCGTGGACTGCCGACTTGGGCTGCTGGTCAGCAGTATCTGCTGCGGTAGACTCCGGCTTCTTCTGAGACTTGCGCTTAGAATCGCCTTGGGAATTGCGCTCGCGCTTCGGCATAGGCGCCTGCTTCTGCGGACGATCGGACTTGCTCTCCTTCGCCGCCTGGCGCTTAGGCTGCCCCGAAGAAACCTCGACCTTCGCATCCTCGTCCTGCGGCGTGGTCTTCTCGGCTGCAGTCTCGGCATGGGAACTGCGGCCCCCACGATGGCGACGGCGGCGAGGCTTGCTCGACGCGCCCTGCTCCGCCTGCTCATCAGTAGGCTGCTGGCCCTTGGCCTCGGCATCAACCTCAAGCTGCGGCTCAACAGGCTTTTGCTCGCGAGCCGCCGGCTCAACGGCCTTCTCGTCCTGGGTGGTCGAAACCGACTCGCCCTTCTCCTGATGCTTTACGGGATACGCGCGTCCCGCAAAACCGCGGCCGGGACGACACGAACCTGGAGCCTTCTTGGCAGACTCTTCAACATCGTCTGCAACCTCAGAAGACTCTTCAACCTCACGCACGGCATCCTGCTGTGCAGCCTTAAAGTGAGCACCGCGACGGCGCTTGGGCTCTTGGGCCTCCACGGGCTTTTGCTCCTTCGTGGGCTTCTGCGACTCGACAGCAACCTCGGTCTCAACAACCTCGGCATCCGTCTCACCCTTTTGAGCAACGGCGCGACGGAAGCGCTCCTGCTGGGCGCGGCGCTGCGCATCGCGCTTGCCGCCCCCGCCAAAACCGCCGCGTCCTGCCTTGGCCGTAAAGGCTCGAACGACGCTCTCGTCAAGCAGCTCGTCGGTATCGATATGCTCGCGCGGAGCTGTTTTCACCGAAGCGGGCGCCTCGACAACGTCCTCGACGGTCTCTTCGGCAGCCTCGGCAAGCTGCTCCTGGACATCACTTATCTCGGCATTGATGGTATAGAACGCCGGGCGCCCGTTAATGCCGCTGCCCTCGATCTTGGTCACGATCTTTGCCGCGATGAGCTCATCGCGCATCGCCTTGGTGTCACATTCCTTATCGACGGAGCGGAAAATCTGCGCCAGCGCGCTCGACTTAATCTTGAGCGCCTTGCGGCAAAGCAGGTCGTAGGCAACCAGCTTGGCACGCTCAGCAGAAAGCGACGTCTGGCTGCTCAGGCGCTCAGCCAAAGCATCGACATTGTTTTGATTATCGGAATATACCGTCTTGGCCACGGGGCCCCTTTCATATGTACACATATACGTCTATATGGTACAACGCGCGCCCTTATCCACGCAAAACATCTGCGAGAACACTCGAGCGTCACCCGCTTTCGCATGAAAAAAAGACCGAGCCCGCGAAGTCGCGGACCCGATCTTTCCGAGTCATATGGATGGAACGGTTAGTCCATCAAGCTGACTAGGCCTTGGCGGCCTCGGCGTCAGCGGGAGCCTCGGCGGCAGCGGCGCAACCGTACTCGGCCTTGCCCATCTCGGACCACTCGGGCTCCTCGTCGGGCATGGAACCGGCCTCCTTGCCGAAGAACTCCTTGAGGCAGTTGACGGCGACGATGAGGCCCAGGACCATCAGCAGGACAGCGAAGACAAGCTGCAGGCCCTTGGTGGCGGCGACGGAAACGGCGGCCGTGGTGGCGGTAGCCGGGATGGTACCGAAGAAACCGTAGGCCTGGACGGCGGTCATGCAGCCCATGACGCTCTGGACCAGCGAGGTGAAGGTGCAGCAGAGCAGGAAGGCGACGGGCACATAGAGCATCCAGCCCTTGCGGCCGGTGCACTTGCAGAACACGGCGAGGGTGATCATGGTCATGCCGCCGAGCAGCTGGTTGGAAGCACCAAAGAGCGGCCAGATGTTGGCATAGCCACCAAAAGCGAGGGCGAGACCAGGAAGCAGGGTAACGACCGTGGCGAACCAGGGGTTGCCGAGGACCTTCATGTAGCCGGCCTTGGACTCGATGGCCAGGGCGTCGTTGGTCTGGGCAAAGAACTCGGAGAACGAGGTGCGAGCGATGCGGGCGACGGCGTCGAGCGAGGTCAGAGCCAGAGCGGAAACGTTCATGGTCATAAAGACGGTAGCGAGCGTGCCGTCAACACCGAAGGCCTGCATACCGCGGGAGATGCCAGCGGCGAAGATCTGGAACGGGGTGGAAGCGACACCAGCGTTGAGGGCGCCGGTACCGGCGGTGTTCATGTCGGAGAACATGATGCCGGCGACGATGATGGCAAGGATGCCGACGAAGGACTCGACGATCATGGCGCCATAACCGACCTTGACGGCGTCCTGCTCCTTCTCGACCTGCTTAGAAGAGGTGCCGGAAGAAACGAGGCTGTGGAAACCGGAGAGAGCACCGCAAGCGACGGAGACGAACAGGACCGGGAACATCATGCCGGAGGCAGTGGAGAAGCCGGTGAAGACCGGAGCGGTCATCGTAGCCTGACCGTTGACGCCCAGGACGACGATGCCGAGGACAGCGCAGACGATCATGACGATCATCATGATGGAAGTGAGGTAGTCACGCGGGGTCTTGAGCATCTGGATGGGCATAGCGCCAGCGAAGACCAGGTAGACCATGACGACGGCGAACCACTGGAACTTATCCAGGTAGAGCGGGAACTGCATACCGACGGCAAACATGAGAACCATGAGGACAACGCCGGTGACGAATTCGGCAGCGCCGGTGAGGTTGAACTTCTTCTGGGCCCAACCAAAGGCGATAGCGACGAAGGTGAACAGGATGGAGATGGTACCAGCGCAGCCGGCGGCATAGGACTTGGTGAAGTCGATGGCACCGGTAGCAGCACCAGAAGCGTCAACGGCCGGGGTGAACATGAACGTCTTGCAGACCATGTCGGTGAAGGCGGCGATGACGATGATGCAGAACAGCCAGCAGAACAGCAGGAACAGGCGACGGCCGGTCTTGCCGATGTACTTCTCGATGAGCTGAGCGAGCGACTTGCCGTTGTTCTTCATCGAAGCGTACAGGGCACCAAAGTCGTGGACGGCACCAAAGAAGATGCCGCCGACGAGGACCCAGAGCACGACGGGCAGCCAGCCAAAGGCCATGGCGACGATCGTACCCGTGACAGGGCCGGCACCGCAGATCGAGCTGAACTGGTGCGAGAACGCGGTGAAGGCGGAGACGGGCGAGAAGCTCTTGCCGTCCTTCATGCGCTTGGCCGGCGTGAGGGCCTCTTTGTCAACGCCCCACTTGTTGGCCAGCCATCGGCCATAGCCCAGATAGCCGCAGGCGAGCACCGCCGCGGCCACAACCATGAGCAAAACTCCGTTCATTACATTTCCTCCTCTAAAAAGAACTTCCCAGACATAAAAAATGAGGGCCGTCGGTTGCGCTCGACGGCCCTCATCTTCATCAGCCGCCCGTTATCGTACGGGCTAGCTGTATGTGCTAACCCGCATCAGATAATTACTACGCTGATAATGTTTAGCTGATGCGTGAACATGTCTAAGAAATCCTCTTCAATCATGATGTGAACGATCCGTGCGTGTTCACATCCCCCAGTGGTTGAAAAGGAGTATGAAACTTTAGTTACCTAAAGTCAACGCAAATTTGTAATGAATTTTCAACTTTTTTGAAATTCTCGGTATAAAACGCCACTGACCTCGGACTTTATCCCACGACAGTTTTTGCATGAGAGATGCCCCTGAGAGCCGCGGGAGCCGGGCGGCGCATATGAACTTTCCTGCTCTACAGTCCTGCGCAAGACGGAAAGCACATTAAGTGCTTTCCTTTG
>UQSK01000083.1 GCA_900543605.1 uncultured Collinsella sp. | reverse complement strand
CGAGATTACTACGCGTCTCGTGGGCTCGGAGATGTGTATAAGAGACAGGCCTACGGCTCGTTTACCGACGAGGCTTCGGCTCTCGCCTACGTACGCGAGCAAGGCGCCCCGCTGGTCGTCAAGGCCGACGGCCTTGCCGCAGGCAAGGGCGTTATCGTGGCGACCGAACTTGAGCAGGCCGAGGATGCCGTGCGCGAGTGCTTTGGCGGCACCTTTGGCGATGCCGGCAACACCGTGGTTATCGAGGAGATGCTCGTTGGTCCCGAGTGCTCGCTGCTGGCCTTTACCGACGGCAAGACCGTGCGCCCCATGGCTACCTCGCAGGACCACAAGCGCGCGCTCGAGGGCGACAAGGGCCCCAACACCGGCGGCATGGGCGTCTACAGCCCGGTGCCCATCGTGACCGATGAGGAGCACGCCACGATGGTGAAGGTCATGGAGCAGACCGTTGCCGAGCTTGCTGCCGAGGGCATCGACTACCGCGGCTGCCTGTATGGCGGCTTTATGCTCACCCCCGCCGGCCCCAAGGTGCTGGAGTTCAACGCCCGCTTTGGCGACCCCGAGACGCAGGTCGTGCTGCCGCGCCTCAAGAACGACCTGGTCGAGGTTATGCTCGCCTGCGCCAACTGCGAGCTTGATCAGATTGAGCTCGATTGGCGTGACGAGTGGGCCGTGGCTGTTGTCCTGACGAGCGCGGGCTACCCCGGCAGTTACGAGAAGGGCAAAGTCATCACCGGCATCGCCGACGCCGAGTCCATGGAGAACGTGACCGTGTACCATGCCGGCACCGCCGTGGTGGACGGTCAGCTCGTGACCAACGGCGGTCGTGTGCTTGCCGTGACCGCGCTGGGCGACACATTTGAGAACGCCCGCAACCTTGCCTACGAGGCTTGCGAGAAGATTGATTATGAGGGCAAGACCCTGCGTCACGACATTGGCCTGCGCGCGCTGCGTGGCCGCGACGCCTGGGATGCCTAAAGTCCGAGAGGGATGAGACGGATGGACGAGAAGAACGAAGAGCTCGTGGACGCGCAGATCGTCGAAGAGGACAGCCGCATGTATGGGCACGCCGAGGGCGAGCCTGGTGGCGAGGTCGCTGACGAGCCGGCGCTGGTGCTGGGCGACGACGACCCGCACGATGCCGAGCTGCACGAGAAGATTCTTTCGGAGGAGTGCGCCTGGAAGGGCAAGATCCTCGACGTCCACCGTCTTGAGGTTGAACTGCCCAACGGTCACCGCAGCGCCCGCGATATCGTTCGCCATCCGGGTGCGGCGGCCGTTGTGGCACTGACCGAGAGCGGCAAGATCGTACTGGTGCGTCAGTACCGCACCGCCATCGACCGCGTGACGGTCGAGATTCCCGCCGGCAAGCTCGATCCAGGCGAGGACCCGCTCGATTGCGCCAAGCGTGAGCTGCATGAGGAGACGGGCTTTAGGGCCGGTCGCATTCGCTTTTTGACGTCGATTGTCACGTCCTGCGGCTTCTGTGACGAGATCATTCACATCTACCTGGCCACCAAGCTCGAGTTTGATGCGCCCAACCCCGATGATGATGAGTTTGTCAACGTGGATCTGGTGCCGCTGCACGAGCTGATCGACGCCGTGCTCGACGGCAAGATCGAAGATGCCAAGACCGTCGTGGGCGCCTTGGCCTGCGATAGCATCGCGCATCGCTTGGGCGGAGCCGATCTCTAGGTTACGCGGTTTTACCAAACCGCGTAACGAGCCGACGCTGCAAACGCCCCTAAGCGGCAATCTGCCTTTCAATCGTCGCTCGCGTACCGAAGTACGCGTCGCTCCTCTTTCAAGGCACCTTGCTCGCTTAGAGACGTTTTCGCTGACGCTGCCAGAACATCGGCGTTATGCTTTTGTTGGGACGCTTTGTTTTCAGCCTGACCGGTTCAACCGGATTTCTCACGCTATTTATTTACCCCCGAGGACTGCATGTTTAGAAGGTTTTTGTCTTATTACGAGCCCCAGATGGGGCTTTTTGTTGCTGATACTGTTTGTGCTCTGGTGCTTGCCGCCATTGACTTGGCGTTCCCCATTATCCTGCGCAATTTGACCGGTGGGCTCTTTACTCAGGGTCAGGCTGCCATTATGCAGGCGCTCGGCATGATCGCGGTGGGCTTGGTGTTGATGTATGCCGTCCGCTGCGCCTGCCGCTACTTTGTGAGCTATTGGGGTCACGTGATGGGCGCGCGCATGGAGTCCAAGATGCGCGAGGACCTGTTCGATCAGTATGAGCGCTTTAGCTTTGCGTACTTCGACCGCAACAGCTCGGGCGACATGATGAGCCGCGTGGTCAACGACCTGTTCGATATCTGCGAGGCGGCGCACCACGTGCCCGAATGGATCATCATCTGCGGCATCGAGATTATCGGCTCGTTTGTGATTCTCTTTACCATCGCCCCGGTGCTGGCGCTCGCCATGGCCGTGGTGACGGCGGCGTTTGCGGTCATCATGTTTTGGCAGAACATGCGCATGCGCGAGGTCTTTAGCGACAACCGCAAAAAAATCAGCGGCATCAATGCGCAGCTGCAGGATTCGCTGGCGGGCATGCGCGTGGTCAAGAGCTTTGCCAATGAGGAGACCGAACGCTTCAAGTTCCGCGCCTCCAACAATCGCTATCTTTCGTCCAAGGAGAACATGTATCACGCCATGGGCGTCTATACCGCGACGTATGGCCTGCTCTCGGGTGTGCTCTATGTGATCGTGGTGCTGCTGGGCGGCTGGCTGGTCGCCCAGGGACAGCTGCAGGCGGTCGATATGGCGACCTTTGCACTCTATATTTCGCTGTTCTGCACGCCGCTCGAGACGCTTGTCAATTCGGCCGAAACGTATCAGAAGGCTATCGCCGGCTTTAAGCGTATGGACGAGGTGCTCTCGACCGCGCCGGATATCCAGGACAAGCCGGGCGCCACGGATCTGCAGGTGACTGCCGGCGCCGTGGAGTATCAAGACGTGTGCTTTAACTACGATGATGTTGAGCTGGGCGAGGGCGATGCCGACGAGCGTCCCGTTATCGACCATATGGACCTGTCCATCAAGCCCGGGCAGACCATCGCTTTGGTTGGCCCTTCGGGCGGTGGCAAGTCCACGACCTGTTCGCTGCTGCCGCGCTTTTATGACGTGGCTGCCGGATCCATTAGCATCGACGGCCAAGACGTGCGCGATGTGACGCAGCAGAGCCTGCGCCGTGCCATCGGCCTGGTGCAGCAGGATGTCTATCTGTTTGACGGTACGATTGGCGAGAACATCGCCTACGGCAAGCCGGGCGCTACGGCAGGAGAGATCGCCGAGGCCGCCCGTCGCGCCAACATCGATGCCTTTATCGAGTCGCTTCCACAGGGCTACGACACCGTGGTGGGCGAGCGTGGCAGCCGTCTTTCGGGCGGACAGAAGCAGCGTGTTGCCATCGCGCGCGTGTTTCTCAAGAATCCCAAAATCTTGATCTTGGACGAGGCGACGAGTGCTTTGGATAACGAGAGCGAGGAGGCGGTCCAGGAGTCGCTCGAAGAGCTGGCACGCGGCCGCACCACGATTATCATCGCCCACCGTCTTTCGACCATTAAGCATGCCGATGAGATTGCGACCGTTGAGCATGGTCGCGTTGTGGAACGTGGCACGCACGAGGAGCTTCTCGCCCGTGGCGGCACCTATGCCCGTTACTATCGAATGCAGTTCGAAGGTGCGCGTGCGCACGAGCTCGACTGATTGATATGACAGGAAGTTTATGGCTGACAAGAACCCTTTGACTCCGGAAGAAGTGACGGAGTTATTCTCCGAAATCGATGTATCCGGTGTCTTGGATCCCACGCTTGCCAAAAAGCGAACCGAGCGCATGCGTGAGAAGGAGGCTGCGGCCAAGCGCGGTGACAAAGCTGCGCTAGCGCAGCTGCGCAGCGAGGACCGCGCGAGCCAGGCAAAACATATCGACCCGCTGTCCGAGGACGATCCTTCGGGTTCGCAGGTGAGTCATACCATTACGAAGACCGCGATGGCCGTGGTTATCGGTATTTTGGTGCTGATCGTGGGCATGCAGATTGGCTACGGCGTGATGCGTCGTCTGAACACCGCCAACCTGTCCGAGAGCGTTTCGGTCGATACCGTTTCGACGGCGCTGAAGGGCGGCCTTGAGTGGGGCAACGGCTTTACGCAGTTCCCGCTCGACTTTACCGTCGATGAAGCCGATGAGCGTACGGGCACGGTCGAGGTGACGGTGTTGGACACATCGTCTGCCAACGAGCTCGAGCTGCTGTCCAACGGGCAGATTCAGGCCGCGGCGCTTGCGACCAACGCGCTGCTCAACGATAAAATCGACCGCGTGGTGTATAACGTTCACGCCTATATCGACGAGGATAGCAACATTCAGCACGATTCCTTCTTTGGCATGTTCCCCGCGCGAGGCCACCAGAGCGCCATTTTGACGTTCGTGTGGACCAAGAGCTCATCCAACGCCACGAGTATCGACTGGAAGATGCGCATCGTGAGTATGGATGACACCATCGCCGAGCGCATTCAGAAGCAGGTGAACTCGGTGTCGTCGTTGATTGAGGACCCGGTGGTGAGCCAGACCAAGATTGACGAGGAAAAGGCCGAACGTGATCTGGAGCATCGTCCTGTCTCTTATACACATCTCCGAGCCCACGAGACGCGTAGTAA
>UQSK01000082.1 GCA_900543605.1 uncultured Collinsella sp. | reverse complement strand
CGAGATTACTACGCGTCTCGTGGGCTCGGAGATGTGTATAAGAGACAGCTCCACGGCATCCGCCGGACGGCCGAGCTTAATGAAGCAACGACCGAGCTCGCCGAGTGCGGCGGCAGGAGCCGGATTGGCGCCGTCGATGGCAGCCTGACGGAAGGCAGTACCCGCGTTGGCATAGTCGCCCGACTGGAACAGCGCATTGCCCAGGCCCAGATAGGCCTTGAACGGTGTGGCATAGGAAGCATCCTGCGTAGCGGCAGAGAACGCCTGGGCGGCCGTCGTGTAGTCGCCCACGGCGGCGAGCGCCTTGCCGCGGTTGGTGAGCAGCGCGCCGCGCTTGCCATAGGTGCCGTCGTTGAGGGCAGCGGCATAGGCCTCGGCGGCCTCGGCATACATGCCCAGGTGCATCAAGGCGTTACCACGAAGGTGATCGGCCTCGCCCATAATCTCATCGGGAGTCTTTGCCGCCCCAAGCATCTGGGCTGCAGCGGAAAAATCACCCGCGCGGTAAGCGGCGCGGCCCTGTTGGATCAGCTGGCTATTCAAGGAAGTCCCCTTTACTCGTGAACGATCTCGACATGGACGATCTCGTCGCCGGCACGCAGCTGCGAAATCACATCGAAACCCTCGACCGTGGTACCAAAGACGGTGTAACCGGAATCGAGGTTATGCTGGGCACCCAGGCAGAAGTAGAACTGCGAACCCGCGGAATCGGGGTCCATGGAGCGTGCCATGGCAAGGGCACCATCGACATGGCTGTTGTGCGGATTGGTGGCAAACTCGCCCTTGATGCAGTAGCCGGGGCCACCGGTACCGGGCATGCCGTCGGGGCCCTCAAGACCGGCAGCAACGTCGGCGCCGGACATGTCGCGGGTATTGGGGTCGCCGCCCTGGATGACAAAACCGGGCACATAGCGATGGAACTTAAGGCCATCATAGAAACCCATCGTGGAAAGCTCGCAGAAGTTCGCGACATGAATGGGAGCGCCCTCGCCGTCAAACTTGACCTTGATGGTACCCTTCGACGTCTCGATAACGGCGCGCTCGTCGCCGGCAAGCTGATACTCTGGCGTGTAGAGCTCTTTCTTAAAACCAAACATGTGGTTCCTTCCTCGTGCGTTTAAAGCATATTTGTACGAATTGTAGCAATAAGCATGCGCTTACATCAATTGCGCACGTAGGTTATGCCGACTATGGCGAACTAATTTTAGGAACGCTGCTGCGGCTTCCAGGAACCCACGTTGGCGTCGTACTGGTTGAGCGCACTGTTGCCGCTCTGCGCGATGGGCGCTAGGATCTCGCTTTGGTGGGAACTCATCGACTCGCCATCGGGAATGGCCAGCGAGATGTCCCAGCTCTGGCAGATCACGTCGACGCGCTCATACATCCACTCGGCAAGCTGCTTTAAGTGGGCGATGTCGTCCGCATAGACCGTATCGTCCTGGTACTTAAGGTTGTTGAGCTCATCTTGCGTCTTTTTGATCTGGTCGCGCAGGGCGTAGGCACTCTGCGACAGCTCCTGACGGGTGGACAGCGGCGTTCGGAGATAGCCGTTGTTAAAGGAATCGATGACCTCGCCGATCTGGTCCTCGTCGCCGTAGGACACGATGGTCTGATACAGACCGTCGAGCCTGGTATAGAGCTGATCATCGGTGAGCACGGTTTCTTCCTGGACCACCTCGGCAGAATCGTCCTGCTTGGTATCGTCCTCAGTCGCCTCGCCCTTTTGACGCGTGGGGAAGGTGGTTTGTGCAGCTTGGCCAAACTGGTCGTAGAAGCCAGGCATGACACCCATGGGATCGGTCGTCACGAACCAATAGGCACCGCCGCAAACGACAGCAAGGACCGCGATGACGATGAGCGGCTTGGGAATATGACGCTTGTGCTTGTGATAGGCGTCCTCGTCGGGATGCACTTTGCGCTTGGGTTTTTGAGCATCGTCATGCAGGGAAACGGGCGTGGGAATATCGACCTTGGGAATACCGAAATCCTTATCGAAAGCCGGCAGCACGCAGGTCTCGTTAGGATCGGCGGCGTCCGAAAGAACCGCGGCAGCCGAGGCAGGCGCATGCGGCACCTCGGTATCGATCTGCTCTTGCGTTAGGCGCGGAAAGCCCGCCGTGCGGCCCGCTGCCAGGTCGGATGCGGCCGCGTCCTCGGAAAGGATGCCCGGAGCGGGGCGTCCGCATTTGGGACACGTACGATCATGCGGAGAAAGACGGGCACCGCAGCCCTCACAGAACACGAACTCGGTGTGCTCGGGGCCATCGCCCGGACCCACATAGGCGTTGCAGTAGGGGCAGAACGAGGCGCCGTCCTCGATAGTCTTAAGGCAATGCGGGCAGATCACGGCATCCTCTTTTCGAAGCAATTCAAACAATCGAGGTTAGAGCATAACATCGCCACGGCCCCACAGGAGCAAGGCACCAATTCAACATCGCCAGGACGCGTAGTTATTTCTTCTTTTTGCTTGGCATCGAGACTTTGATGCCTTGGGCGGACTTGGTCACGCGAGAGCGCTTGGCTCCGGTACTCTTCTTTTTCTTGGGCTGGGCCTGGGCCACGCCCTCAAGTGCGCGGGCCTCGGCCTCGCGAGCGGTGCGATCTTCGCGGCGCTGCGCCATGTCGGCGGCGACGCGCTTGGCAAAACGCTCGGCCGTCGAACCCGTCGAGCTCACCTTGCCGCCACCGCGACCCAGGTGGACGCGCACGCCACGGCCAAAACCAGTTGCGGCATGACGACGACGCGGCTTGAGCGAATCCATCATCGTGGCGAGCTTAAAGAACACCGAGCAGGTAAAGACCACGATGACAGCCAAGATAAGCATCTGACCCATCGACAGGTTGGCAATGGACAGCAGCTCCGGGAATCCGATAACGCCCACCAGGATGCCGGCGACTACAAACACAAAGAGCACAACACGTAAGGGCGTGAGAGGCTGCGAGATGCGCCAGATCAGGCTGACGCTCGCCGCGCACGACGTAAGCAGGCACATCGTAGACAGCGTGAGCTGGCTAAAGCCAAACACGCGCGCCACAAAGATATCGAGCGCCGCAGCCAAAATGACCGCAATCGACGCCGGCAGCGCACGCTTGAGCACGTTGGTCAAAAATGACCCCTTCACGCGAGCATTGTTGGGCTCCAGGCCCAACACAAAGCCCGGCGCGCCGATGCAGAAGAAGTTAATGAGCGTCATCTGGATGGGCTCGAAGGGGTACGGCGGCAGCGCGATGCACAGCGCCGCCAGGCCCATCGAGAACAGCGTCTTAGTCAGGAACAGCGACGCCGAACGCTGCAGGTTGTTGATGGAGCGACGGCCCTCGGCCACCACGGCGGGCATCGAGGCAAAGTCGTTGTCGACGAGTACGATCTCGGCCACGTTGCGCGCGGCATCGGAGCCGGCCGCCATGGCCACGGAGCAGTCGGCCTCCTTGAGCGCCAGCACGTCGTTGACGCCGTCGCCCGTCATGGCCACGGTGTGCTCGCGGCGCTTGAGCGCCTGCACGAGCTCGCGCTTCTGCTGCGGGGTCACACGACCAAAGACATGGTAGCGGTCCACTGCGGCATCGAGCTTGGCCGGCGTGTCGAGCGTCGTGGCATCCACATAAGCGTCCGCCCCCGGCACGCCCACCACGCGCGCGATCGACGACACCGTACGAGGGTCGTCGCCACTGATCACGTTGAGGGTCACGCCCTGCTCGTTAAAGTAGCCGATGGTCTCGGCCGCCGAGGTACGAATCTCGTCGCGGATGGTCACAAAGCCCACGGGCTCGGCCTCGCCCACCATATCGCCATCGGGCGTAAAGCCGTCCACGCGCGCCACCACGAGCACGCGGCAGGTATCGGCAAGCTCGGCGACACGGTTCTCGACCTGGGCAAACACACGATCAGAGAGCACAAACTGCGCCGCACCCATCACATAGGAGCCCTGCGCAAACGACGCGCCACTCCACTTTTTGGAGGACGAGAACGGAATGACCGACAGCGGCTCGGACACCTCGACCGGGCGATCGGCGTAATAGTTGAGCAGCGCCTGGCAGGTCTCGTTGGCATCGGCCGAAGTCGCACGCGCGACGTTAGCCAGCGCAAAATCGAGCACTGTGGTATCGACGGGAACAGCCGCCTCGTCCGGGCCGGCGCCTAGGCTCACGCCCTCAACCGGCAGCGGATACGTGCCCTCGACCTCCATGCGGCCCGACGTGATGGTGCCCGTCTTGTCCAGCAGCAGCCCGTCCACGTCGCCCGCCGCCTCCACGGCGCGGCCGCTCATGGCCAGCACGTTCGCCTGGTTGAGGCGGCTCATGCCGGCGATGCCGATGGCGCTGAGCAGCGCGCCGATGGTGGTAGGCGCCAAACACACGAACAGCGCGACGAGCGAGGCGATGGTGGTGGGGTTCGCGATGCCCTCCTGGCTGGCGCCGAACCTGCTGAACGCGAACAGCGACACGGCCACGACCAAGAACACGATGGTCAGCGCGATGAGCAGGATCTCGAGCGCGATCTCGTTCGGCGTCTTCTTACGCGCGGCCGATTCCACCATGGCGATCATCTGGTCGAGGAAGCTGTGACCGGCATCGGCCGTCACGCGCACCACCAGCCAGTCGGACAGCACTGTGGTGCCTCCGGCTGTCTCTTATACACATCTCCGAGCCCACGAGACGCGTAGTA
>UQSK01000081.1 GCA_900543605.1 uncultured Collinsella sp. | reverse complement strand
GATGTGTATAAGAGACAGCTATAACTACCTGCTGGCGTTTGGCGGCGCGGGACGGACCCTGCTCAACTGCCCGCCGTGCTTTAGCGAATATGCGTTCTTTGCGTCGCTCTGCCAGACCGAGGTGCGCGACGTGTGGCGCGACCCGGCGACCTTTGAGCTCGACCAGGCTGCCGTGCTTGCGGCGGCGCCCGAGTGCAGCCTGGCGATCGTGACCTCGCCCAACAATCCCACGGGCGACGTGGCTTCGCTCGACTTTGTCGCGGCCCTGTGCGATGCGTGCCCCGGCATGGTAATGGTCGACGAGGCCTACGTTGAGTTTGCCGACGATTCGTTTGGCGCGGCCACCACGGCGCAAGGCCTTATCGCTGAGCATCCCAACCTGGTGATTCTGCATACGCTGTCCAAGGCGTTTGGCGCCGCCGGCACGCGTCTGGGTTATGTGATCGCGGCACCCGAGGTCATCGACGTGTTCGCGGCGATTCGCCAGATCTATTCGGTCAACGTGCTGAGCCAGGCAACCGCGCTTGTCTGCGTGCGTGCCCGCGATGCGTACACGCCCGTGGTGGCGCAGGTCGCATCCGAGCGCGAGCGCGAGCTGTGCGCCCTGCGCGCAATGGCTGCCGAGAGCCTGCCTGTGGAGGCATGGTCGAGCGCGGCGAACTTTGTGCTCGTGCGCACGCCGCATGCCACGCGCGTGCGTGAGCGCCTGCGCGACGAGTATTCGATTTTGGTGCGCGACTTTAGCTACGCGCCGGGGCTTGCGGACTGTCTGCGCATTACCGTGGGTACCCCGCAGGAAAACGACGAGGTGCTGGCTGCGTTTGCCGCGCTGGTGAAGGAGGAGATGTAGATGGACCGCTATGCCGAGGTAACCCGCAAGACGGGTGAGACCGACATTGTCGTCAAGCTCGACCTGGACGGAAGCGGCGTGTGCGATATCTCGACCGGAGTGCCGTTTTTCGACCATATGCTCAACGCCTTTGGTCGCCATGGACTGTTTGATTTGACGGTGCATGCGGTAGGCGACGTTGAGGTCGACGCGCACCACACCGTCGAGGACACGGGCATCGTGCTGGGCGAGGCGTTTTGCCAGGCGCTGGGCGACAAGGCGGGTATTACGCGCTTTGCCGACGCGGCGATCGCCATGGACGAGACGCTCGTGATGGCCGCCGTGGATATTTCGGGCCGTGGGCAGGCCTATTGTGAGCTGCCCGTGCCGACCGAGCGCGTGGGCAGCTTTGATACCGAGCTGGCCGTCGAGTTCTTCTATGCCTTTGCACGCGATGCCAAGCTCACGCTGCACGTGCGCGAGCTGGCGGGCGGCAACTCGCACCACATTATCGAGGCCGCCTTTAAGGCCGTGGGCCGCACGATGCGTCACGCCTGCGAGCTCGATCCCCGCGTGCAGGGCATCCCCAGCACCAAGGGCTCACTGTAACCTGCCAAAAAGGGACAGGTTTATTTTGGCAGGTTTTATCTGCGGGAATGCTGTCTCATGTGGTGGGTGAACGTTTAACCGACCAAAACAAACCTGTCCCTTTTTGGCAGGTTTTGAATGGGAAAAGGGAGGGTCGCGTGGGCGAACCGAAAATCGTGGTGGTCGACTACCACAAGGGCAACTTGTCGAGCGTCGTGCGCGGGCTTGCGCGCGCCGGTGCCGCCGCCTGCACGTCGGACGATCCGGAGCAGATCCGCAACGCCGACGGCCTGGTCATCCCGGGCGTGGGCGCGTTCTATGACGCGATCGCCTTTATGCGCCAGAGCGGCGAGGAGGTGGCCGTGCTCGATGCCGTTGCCGCCGGAACTCCGCTGCTCGGCATCTGCCTGGGCCTCCAGCTATTTTTTGAGCGCGGCAACGAGGGCGTGCCTGCGGACGAGGGTGCGGACGCGGACGACGATGCCTCCGAGCAGGCCGGTGGTCCCTGGGTCGATGGCCTGGGCATCATGCGTGGCTCGTGCACGCACCTGGAGTCGAGCCGTCTGAAGGTCCCGCACGTGGGCTGGGACCAGGTGCACATGACGCCCGCCGGTGCGGCCGATTCGTTGCTTGCCGGTTTTGCCGAGGGCGCCAACATGTATTTCACTCACAGCTACGCGGTGGCCGACGACGTCGATGCCGCCGATGTGTTGGCACGCACGCACTATACACGGAGCTTCCCGTGCATCGTGCGCCACGGTAACGTGTGGGGCTGCCAGTTCCATCCCGAGAAATCCTCCGCGCTGGGTCAGCGTATTCTTAAGAACTTCGTGAGCATCGTCGAGGAGGTTGGCCGATGATCCTGTTTCCCGCAATCGATCTGATCGGCGGCAAGGTTGTGCGCCTGGAGCGCGGTGACCGCAACCGCTGCAAGGTATATTCCGATGACCCCGTGGCCGTCGCCCGCTCGTTTGCCGAGCAGGGCGCAAGCTGGGTGCATGTCGTCGACCTGTCCGCTGCCTTTGGTGAGGACGAGGACACATGCGCTGCCAACTCGGCGGCGATTAAGGCCATCTGCGGCGTCGGCGGTCTGTCCGTGGACGTGGGCGGCGGCGTTCGCTCACTCGCGCGCATCGATGAGCTGGCAGGCTATGGTGCTCGCCGCATTGCGCTGGGCACCGTGCTGGTGACCGAGCCGGGTTTTGCTGAGGTGGCAGCCCAAGGCTTTGGCGAGCTGCTGGTAGCAGATATCGCCGCGCGCGACGGTCAGGTCAAGGTGAACGGCTGGCGTGACGGCGCGGGCGTGGCGCTCGACGATGCCGTGGCGCAGCTTACCGAGCTGGGCTTTAAACATCTGGTGTATACCGACATCGCGCGCGATGGCATGCAGACGGGCATCGATGTGGCGGCGTATCGCCATGTGGCCGAGGTCGCGGGCTTTCCCGTCGTGGCATCGGGCGGCATCTCGACGCTCGACGATATCCGCGCGCTGGCCGCAGTGGGTGAGGGCGCGATTGAAGGTGCTATTACCGGTCGCGCGCTCTACGAGGGCAACTTTACGCTGGTACAGGCGCTGGCCGCCGCCCGAGGGGAAGAGTAGCCCATGCTTACCAAACGTGTGATTCCCTGCCTGGACGTCAAGGACGGTCGTGTGGTCAAGGGCGTTAACTTTGTGAGCTTGCGCGATGCGGGCGATCCGGTGGAGCTGGCGCGCGCCTACGACCGCGAGGGTGCGGACGAGGTCGTCTTCCTGGACATTACCGCCACGAGCGATAACCGTGCGACGACTATCGAGATGGCGGCGCATGCAGCCGAGGAGCTCGCTATTCCCTATACCGTGGGCGGCGGCTTTCGCGACCTGGCAGGCATGCGCACCATGGTTGCCGCCGGTGCTGACAAGGTGTCGCTCAACTCTGCCGCCGTGCGCGACCCGTCGCTGATTAGCCAGGCTGCCGCGGCGTTTGGCAGCCAGGCCGTGGTCGTGGCGATCGATGCCAAGCGCGTGGGCCTGCCCGGCGCATCTGGTGCCGACAAGTGGGAGGTCTTCACGGCGGGCGGCCGCAACGCCACGGGCATCGACGCGGTGGCGTGGGCCGAGGAGGCGGCTCGCCGCGGCGCCGGCGAGATCCTGCTGACCAGCATGGACCGCGACGGCACCAAGGCTGGCTTTGACCTGGCGCTCACCCGCGCCGTGGCGCGCGCGGTGCCGATTCCGGTGATTGCGAGCGGCGGCGTGGGTACGCTCGAGCATTTTGCCGAGGGTGTGATCGAGGGCGAGGCCGACGCCGTGCTGGCGGCCAGCGTCTTTCACTTTGGAACCTTCAGCATTCGCCAGGTGAAGGAGTATATGGCCTCTCAAGGTATCCCTGTCAGGTTGGACTTCTAGCGCTGCGGCTTGCCCAGGCACCCGACCTTCCGGCTCCAACCCTCCTCGCGTACTTAAGTACGCGTCGTCGGGCTTGTCGCTCGGAATTTCGGGCACCTGGACAACCCTCGCCGACCTGTGGGATTTCGTTTGTTGCTTGGGAGAAATGATGACTGAGGTAATAGAAGCGTCTGATCTTACGTACGACGCCCGTGGGTTGATTCCTTGTGTGGTTCAGCAGTATGACACCGGCGAGGTGCTTATGGTTGCTTGGATGAACGAGGAGTCGGTGGGGCTGACGCTCAAGACCGGGACCACGTGGTTTTGGAGCCGTAGCCGCCAGGAGCTCTGGAACAAGGGCGCGACGAGCGGCAACATGCAGGAGGTCAAGGAGCTCTGGGCCGACTGCGATAGCGATACGCTGCTGGTCAAGGTCGATTCTCCGGGTCCGGCCTGCCATACCGGCAACCGTACCTGCTTCTTTAAGAAACTCGCGTAGGGCGGGCGCTCGACCAAGCGCTTGGCCAGCCAGAAAGGATTGAACCATGGGTGTGCGCACCGCAAATGTTCAGGATGGAAATATCGGAGAGACGCTGACGGGGCTGGCCGAGGTGATTCATGGCCGTCGTGACGCGTCGCCACAGGAGAGCTATACCGCGCGTCTGCTGACCGACGTCGAGGATGAGCTGCTCAAGAAGCTTGCCGAGGAGGCGAGCGAGGTGATCATGGCCTGCAAGGATAACGACCACGACCACATTCGCTATGAGGCCGGCGACCTGGTCTACCATCTGCTCGTGACGCTCGAGCGCTACGGTATCACCCTCGACGAGCTAGCCGGCGAACTCAACGCCCGCCGCCACTAGTCATTGGGGACGTTCTTAAACGACTAGTT
>UQSK01000080.1 GCA_900543605.1 uncultured Collinsella sp. | reverse complement strand
CGCGTCTCGTGGGCTCGGAGATGTGTATAAGAGACAGGTGTGGGAGATCGTTGACAACTCCGTCGACGAGGCCATGGCCGGTTTCTGCACCGAGATCCAGGTGACGGTCCACGCCGACAACTCCATCACGGTCGTCGACAACGGGCGCGGCATCCCCGTCGACGAGCACCCTGTTAAAAAGATTCCGACGCTCGAGGTCGTCATGACGATCTTGCACGCCGGCGGTAAGTTCGATAACTCGGCCTATAAGGTCTCGGGCGGCCTGCACGGCGTGGGCATCTCCGTCGTCAACGCACTGTCCAAGCGCGTGGTCGTTCAGGTTCGTCGCGATGGCAACACCTACGAGATGGAGTTCTCGCGCGGCAAGACCGTCAAGAAGATGGAGGTCGTGGGCACCTCGGATTCGACGGGCACCACCGTCACCTTCTGGCCCGACGACGAGATCTTCGAGACCTGCATTTACGATTTCGATACGCTGCACAACCGTCTGCAGGAGACGGCGTTCCTCAATAAGAACCTCAAGATCGTGCTGACCGACGAACGCGAGGCGACTCCCCACGTGGAGGAGTTTTGCTACGAGGGCGGCATCATCGACTTCGTCAAGTTCCTCAATGAGGGCAAGGACGTCCCCGAGGCCTTTAAGGAGCCTATCTACATCGAGGGCAAATCGGACCCGGACGCACCTGTGGCCAAGATGGGCGAGGTTGAGGTTTCCCTGCAGTGGAATAGCGGCTACGGCGAGAACGTCATGTCGTTTGCCAACGACATCTACACCCCCGAGGGCGGCATGCACCTTGAGGGCTTCCGCACCGCGCTCACCCGCGTGATCAACGATTATGCGCGCAAGCAGAACCTGCTCAAGGAAAAAGACGCCAATCTGACCGGCGACGATGTGCGCGAGGGCCTTTCGGCCGTTATCTCGGTCAAGCTGCCCGATCCGCAGTTTGAGGGCCAGACCAAGGCCAAGCTCGGCAGCTCCTATATGCGCGCGCTGACGCTCAAGATCGTGACCGACGGCCTTGCCGATTACCTCGAGGAGCACCCTAAGCCCGCTCGCGAGATCGTCAAGAAGGCGCAGCAGGCCTGCAAGGCGCGCAATGCCGCCCGCAAGGCGCGCGAGGCGACCCGCCGCAAGAGCCTGCTCGAGACGGCGTCCCTGCCCGGTAAGCTCGCCGACTGCTCGGTGCGCGATGCCGAGCTGACCGAGCTCTTCATCGTAGAGGGCGACTCGGCAGGCGGTTCGGCCAAGGACGGCCGTCGCCGAGACATCCAGGCGATTCTGCCCCTGCGCGGCAAGATTTTGAACGTCGAGCGCGTTGGTGACCATCGCGCGTTCTCGAGTGACACCATCCAGTCGCTGATTACCGCGATCGGCTGCGGCGTCACGACGAGTGCCGGCGACGGCGGCGATTTCGATATCACCAAGGCGCGCTACCACAAGATCATCATCATGACCGATGCAGACGTCGACGGCGCGCATATCCGCATCCTGCTGCTGACGTTCTTCTACAAGTACATGCGTCCGCTGATCGATGCCGGCTACGTCTATGTTGCCTGCCCGCCCATCTTTGGCATTAAAGTGCGCAACAAGATCCACTACGTGTATCCCAACGGCCGCCAGCCCGAAGACGAGATCCTGCGCGATACCATCCAGAGTCTGGGCCTGAACCCCGATGATAACGACGAGGACGGCAAGGCCAAGGACGGCAAGATCACCAAAAAGCGCAAGGGCTATACCGTCCAGCGCTACAAGGGCCTGGGCGAGATGGACCCCAAACAGCTTGCCTCGACGACGATGGACCCAAAGACCCGCATTCTGCAGCGTGTGTCGATCGAGGACGCCGTGGTGGCGGACCGCGCCGTGCGCGAGCTGATGGGTTCCGAGGTCGGCTATCGCCGCGAGTACATTGAAAAACACGCGCATGACGCACGATTCTTGGATGCCTAATCCCCGCGGCTTTCCCAGCCACCGCACCTTCGCCCTCAATCGTCGGTCGCGTACCCAAGTACGCTTCCCTCCTCTTTCGGGCGAATCTGCGGCACCTGGAAAAGCCGTCTCCGTGGTAGGGAACTAATGGACCACGCAAACCATGAGGAGGTAACGTGGCAGACGATATCAACAATAACGAGGGTATGGACGAGGCCGGCGATGCCGGTATGCCCGATGATCTGAAGCGCCTGCTTGCCCGTGCTGAGCAGGGCGAGGACGGCGATCCGGACGCCTATAACCCCGATGTCGATGATGATGAGGAAGAAGACGACGACGCCGAGCTCGAGGAGAGCTTTGGCGAAGTCGATCGCGGCGCCTCGGCCGGCGAGGATATCAACGGCGGCCAGCTCCAGATTTCGGAGTTTGGCCGCGAGATGAAGCAGTCGTTCATCGAGTATTCGATGTCGGTCATCACGGCGCGCGCCCTGCCGGACGTGCGCGACGGCTTAAAGCCGGTGCACCGCCGCATCCTGTACGCGATGAACGAGAGCGGCATCTACCCCAACCGACCGCACAAGAAGTCGGCCTGGACGGTCGGCGAAGTTATCGGTAAGTACCACCCGCACGGCGATTCCGCGGTCTATGAGGCCATGGTCCGCCTGGCGCAGTGGTTCTCCATGCGCACGCCGCTCATCGACGGTCACGGCAACTTCGGCAACATCGACGGCGACGGCGCGGCGGCCATGCGTTACACCGAGAGCCGCCTGGCAAAGCCCGCCATGGAACTGTTGCGTGACTTGCAGAAGGATACCGTCGACTGGCAACCCAACTACGACGAATCGCTCGCCGAGCCTGTGGCGCTGCCTGCGCGCTTCCCCAACCTGCTGGTCAACGGCAGCCAGGGCATCGCCGTCGGCATGGCCACCAACATCGCTCCGCATAACCTCACCGAGGCGATCGAGGCCACCTGCTACCTGATCGACAACCCCGACGCCACCGTCGACGAGCTCATGCAGATCATGCCCGGTCCGGACTTCCCCACCGGCGCCATCATCATGGGCAGCGCCGGCATTAAGCAGAGCTACGAGACCGGCCGCGGCTCCATTACCGTGCGTGCCAAGGCACACGTGGAGTCCACCAAGACCGGCCGCAGCCGCCTGGTCTTTACCGAGATTCCCTACATGGTCAACAAGGGCACCCTGCAGGAGAAGATCGCCCAGCTCGTCAACGACAAGCGCATCGAGGGCATCTCGGATATGCGCGATGAGTCCAACCAGAAGGGCATCCGTCTGGTCATCGAGCTCAAGAAGGGCGTCATTCCGCAGGTCGTGCTCAACAATCTGTATAAGTACACCTCGCTGCAGACGACCTTTGGCGCCAACAACCTGGCACTCGTCAACGGCGTTCCCAAATGCCTGAGCCTGCGCGAGATGCTGCAGCACTACATCGACCACCAGGTCGACGTCGTCACCCGCCGCACCCGCTTCGACCTTAAGAAGGCCCAGGCCCGCGCGCATATCCTCGAGGGCTACCTGATGGCCCTTGACCATATCGACGAGGTCATCAGCATCATCCGCTCCTCGCAGACCGACTCCGAGGCCAGCAGCCGACTGATCGAACGCTTTGGCTTTACGCCCGAGCAGACCACGGCCATCCTCGAGATGAAGCTGCGCCGCCTGACCGGCCTGGAGCGCAACAAGATCCAAGAAGAGTTGGACGGCCTGCGCCGCGCCATCGCCTACTACGAGGACCTGCTGGCGCATGAGGAGAAGATCCTGGGCGTCATCAAGGAAGAGATGCGCGAGATCTCCAAGAAGTTTGGCGACAAGCGCCGTACCGAAATCAGCCAGGTTGAGAAGGACCTGGATGTCGAGGACCTCATCGCCGACGAGGATATGGTCGTGACCATCACCCACACCGGCTACGTTAAGCGTATCCCAGTGGCTGCCTACCGTGCCCAGAAGCGCGGTGGCAAGGGCGTGTCGGGCGTCAACCTCAAAGAGGACGACGTTATCGATGAGATGTTCATCGCGTCCACGCACGAGTACGTGCTGTTCTTCTCGAGCAAGGGCAAGGTCTATCGCCTGAAGGTGCACGAGCTGCCGGTGGGTACGCGCCAGGCGCGCGGTACCGCGATCGTCAACCTGCTGCCCTTCGAGGAAGGCGAGAAGATCGCGAGCGTCATCAGCTGCCGCGAGTTCCCGGCCAACGAGTACCTGATGTTTGCCACCAAGAGCGGCATGGTCAAGAAGACCGTGATGAGCGCATATGACCGCAGCCGTCGCGACGGCCTGATCGCTATCAACCTGCGTGACGACGACGCGCTGCTGAACGTGCGCCGCGTGCGCGAGGGCGACAAGATTATCCTGGCCACCACCGCGGGCAAGGCGATCATGTTCTCCGAGGAGCAGGTGCGCGCCACCGGCCGCGATACCAGCGGCGTTCGCGGTATCGGTATGAAGGACGGCGTGAGCGTTCTGGGCATGGAAGTCACTAACGGCAACGGCGATCTGTTCGTCATCACCGAGCGCGGCTACGGCAAGCGCACGCCGGTTGCGGACTACCCGGAGCAGAATCGCGGCGGCCAGGGCGTCTACACCATCCAAATGACCGAGCGTAAGGGTAACCTCGCGGCCATGAAGACGGTGGGCCCGCAGCACGAGCTGTTCATCGTGACGGAGGGTGCGACGGTCATTCGCGTCAAGACCGACGAAATCAGCCAGACTGGCCGCGCCACCCAGGGCGTCAAGATGATGACCGTCGACGACAACGACCGCATCTGCGCCGTAGCCCGCATGGCAGCCGCCAAAGAGAGGCCCGAAGGCGAAGCCACAGAAAACGGCTCTGCTTCCGAAGAAACCCCTGTCGATCTAGGTGACGGCAACGACATGCCAGAAGATCTCCTCGACGAGTAAGAGGTCCTGGCTGGTAGAAAATATCAGACCCCATATATCGGCGGTCGGCGCACTGCGCGCCGACCGCTTTTTTGAAAATCTTTGAACCCCACGTCGGCCCCGGCCGCCCGGCGGCATGCGAAGTCGCCTGCTCGGGCAGTCCTGCTC
>UQSK01000079.1 GCA_900543605.1 uncultured Collinsella sp. | reverse complement strand
ACGATATTACTACGCGTCTCGTGGGCTCGGAGATGTGTATAAGAGACAGGGATAGGTGTTCTCGTTGGCCGAAAGATTGATGCGTGTGGGCGTAAAGTTGGGATCGTAGGGCTCAATGCCGGCCAAGTAGGGCTGGACGAGTTCCTTCATGCGGGGCGTCAGCTCGGCCATATTAGGCCTCCTCGACGACCGCGTCAGCACCATTCGCGCTTACAGCCGCCAGGTCCACGCCCTCGGC
The DNA here is from genome assembly GCA_900543605.1 of uncultured Collinsella sp. Classification (GTDB taxonomy): domain Bacteria; phylum Actinomycetota; class Coriobacteriia; order Coriobacteriales; family Coriobacteriaceae; genus Collinsella. The sequence goes on along the minus strand of UQSK01000079.1, from coordinate 4,766 downwards.
AACCGTCGCCACGGCGTCGCCCGGCCAGGCGACCCTGGTCAGGTCGGCCGCGGCCAGAGACTCGGCGCTCACGGCATCCTCGCCCTGCTCCAACACGCGGCGACGCAGTGCGGCGGAAAGCGCGTGTGCCCACAGGCCCTCGGCCTCGGCCAAACGCTGCGTAGCGGGAGCGTCCGAGAGCAGGCCCTCAGGCGTATAGCAAATGACACTCGAGCGCTTGACGAACTCCTCCACCGAAAGCGGGTTGGAGAACATGGCCGTGCCGCCGGTCGGCAGCGTGTGATTGGGGCCGGCAACGTAATCGCCGAGTGGCTCGGAGCTCCAGGCGCCTACAAAGATGGCGCCGGCGTTGCGAATACCGCCAAGCAGGCCCATCGCATCCTTGCAGTGCAGCTCCAGGTGCTCGGGCGCCACGGTGTTCACCGCCTCGACGGCGGCAGCCATGTCAGCGGCTACCACGATAGTGCCCTCATTGTCGAGCGAAGCGCGCGTGATCTCGGCGCGTGGCGACTGCGCTACCAGGATGTCGATACCCGTCTCAACCTCACGCGCAAACTGCTCGTCGCAGGTCACCAGATAGCAGGCTGCCAGCGGATCGTGCTCGGCCTGAGCCATCAGGTCTGCCGCGACCACCATGGGCTTGGCCGTAGCATCGGCCAGCACGCAGACCTCGGAGGGACCGGCGACCATATCGATACCCACGTCACCCGAGACAATCTGTTTGGCAGCGGCGACAAAGGCGTTGCCCGGGCCGGTGATTTTGTCGACGCGCGGAATGGTCTCGGTACCGTACGCCAGTGCGGCCACGGCCTGGGCGCCGCCCACCATATAGATCTCGTCCACGCCGCCGAGCTTTGCCGCGGCGAGCGTGTAGGGGCTGATCAGGCCATCTTTCTGCGGCGGGGTCACCATGACCACGCGCTTGACGCCGGCAACCTTGGCGGGAATGGCATTCATGAGCACGGTGGAGGGATACTGCGCACGGCCGCCCGGCACGTAGATGCCAGCCGCGGCAAGCGGGGTCACCTTAACGCCGAGCATCGTGCCGTCCGGGCGCGTGGTAAACCAGCTCTGCTCGACCTCGCGCTGGTGGAACTCGCGAATCTGACGCGCGGCCTTCTCGAGCGCCGCGACAAAAGCGGGATCGAGGCCTTCGAGCGCGGCATCGATCTGCTCTTGCGGCAGACGGAAGCTCTGCAGCTCAACGCCGTCAAAGCGCTGGCAATAGTCGCGCACCGCAGCATCGCCGTTGGCACGCACGTTGGCCACGATATCGCGGGCGGCGTCGACGATGTTTTGCGGCAGCACGCCCTTACGGTTGAGCTGGTTGGTAACGAGGCGCTCGCCGGGAGCAAGCTTGATGGTCTTCATATCGGTATCCCCTATCGGTCGAGGTTGCGCTTGAAAAACGAGAGACCGGGCGGCGGCGCCAGTCGGCCCGCAGCCCGGACGTTGGGGCGCCCGTGCGTGCTCGCGCTATTGTGCCGAGCCCGCAACGGGCTCAAAATGCTTGTCCTTCACGGCTGCCGCCAAGCGATCTGCCAGATTGCGCACGCGCGGATCCAGGCGCGCGGCACCCGGATTGACAAAGAAGCGGGCCGTGCAGTCCATAATGCGACCAGTAATAACGAGGTCGTTATCGCGCAGCGTGGCGCCCGTGGCGGTGATGTCCACGATACGGTCGGTCATGCCGACAATGGGGCCCAGCTCGATGTTGCCGTGCAGCGAGACGATGTCGGCGTTCACGCCGCGCTCGGCATACCAGGCACTCGCGATGCGCGGGTACTTGGTTGCCACGCGAAGCGACCCACGGCGGGCATAGTTGCGCTCGGCCTGGCCGGCGCGCCACGCAGGCTCCGCCTCGATAAAGGTGCACAGACCATATCCCAGGTTGACCAGCTGCAGCAGGTTGAGGTCTGCCTCAATGAGCGAGTCCCAGCCGCAGATGCCGCAGTCGGCACCGCCGCAGCCCACAAAGGCGGGCGCGTCGCTGGGACGCACGATGACAAATTCGATATCGCCGACCGCGCCCTTGCCGGCACGCGTGTCGCGACCGCGCACGATGAGGTGACGGCCGGGGTCGCGCAGCTCCGAGACATCCAAGCCCGCGGCCTCGAGCACGTCGAGCGTGTCGGCCTTGAGCGAGCCCTTGGGCACGGCAATGCGCAGCGGACCCTCGGTGCCGCGGCCCACGGCATGGTCACCATCGGAAGCAGCGTCCTCGGCCGAGGTGCGCGCAGCCTCCAGGCGCTCAAGCGAAAAGGCGAAACCCGCCGCCGGCACCTCGATGCCGTCGCCAAATGCACCGGTAAAGATGGAGTCGTAGCGTCCGCCCGAACCCACCGGATCGGGCAGGCCACCGGCATAGGCCTTAAAGACCAGGCCCGTGTAGTAATCAAACGAGTTCATGATGGAGAAGTCGAAGGACAGTACCTGGGCATCCTCGGGAGCCAGGCCCTCGACCAGGGCACGCAGCTCGCGCGTGAGCGGCGCGACGATACCGGCGGCAACCAGCAACGCGTCAACGCGGTCGAGCACTTCGGGGCCACCGTGTAGACGCGGCAGCTCGCTAATGGCGGCCTTAACGGCCTCGGACTCGGCACTTTCCGCCACGCGGGCATCGAGGCCCACGAAGTCGTTGGCGTGCACGCAGCGCAGCGCCTCGGCAGCCAGCTCGCGATCTTCGCACGCCGCAAGCAGTTCCTTAAACGGACGCACACTGCCCGCGATAATGCGCGCACCGGGAAGTGCCAGCTTGCGCACGGCCTCGGCGACCAGTGAGACAATCTCGACATCGCCCGCGGTGTCGCCCGCGCCGATGAGCTCAAAACCCAGTTGCGTAAACTGACGCGAGCCGCCGGCATTGCGCTGACACTCGCGAACCACCGGCGCCTCATAGCGCAAGCGCAGGGGCAGGTCGGCCGCGCGCATGCGGGTCGAAACCAGGCGCACGATCGGCAGCGTGTTGTCGGGACGGACCACCAGCAGGCGACCGTCGTCGTCAAAGAGCTTAAACGGCGTGTCCGCAATGCGGCCGCCCTCCTCGAGCGAGCCCTTGTCCTCGAGCAGCGGCGTCTCGACCGGAAGGTAATGATGCTCCCTAAAGCAGCCCTTCACCGTACATGCGATCTCCTCGCGCGCCTGAGCCTCCTCGGGCAATATGTCCCGGAATCCCCACGGTGTGGCCGTCATCTGGTGAGCCTCCTCATGCTGTGTTTCATGTAGAACGAAAGACCGACATAGCTCCGCCGGTCTTCTGGGTACTTTAGCATACTAGAGTGTTTGCGGGGAAAATCCGTCGCAGCCGCTCACACCGTATTCATTTGGAAACATAGGGTAGGTTGCCGCAACCCAACCCCACCTAGGCGCCAATCGCACGACGATACTCTGCCATTACCTGCGCATCGGCAGCTGCGGGGTCGGCAAAATAGCGCCAGTCATAGGTCTCGGCCGAAACAACTCCGCGATAGCCGCGCGCCACCAGCCTATCCAGGTCGGCGCGCATATCGCGGTCGCCGTCACCCCAGGCAAGATGCGTCGTGCCGTCTGCCGCAACATCGACAAAATGCACGTGGGCGACATCGTCGCCAAGCAGATCGAAATAATCGTCGATGGTATCCCCCGCCACCGCCATAGCGCCCAAATCCAGACACGCCTTAAGTGCCGGATGATCAACTGCCTCGATCATGCGCTTCGTATCGGCCGCCGAGTTCACGATCATCGACTCAACCGGCTGTAGGGCCTCGAGCACCAGTCGCACGCCGCGCTCTCCCGCATGCTCGGCAATCGCACGCAGCATCGAGGCGCTGCGACCCCACGCGTCCTCGATCGGCTCGTTCAAAAATGCCCAGCCGCTCGAGACCATGACCTGCTCGGCTCCAAGTTCCGCCGCGATATCTACAACGTTCTTAAAGTACGCGAGCGTGCGGGCACGCGCCTCATTCCCGCGCGCCGCGATATTCCACGGCTTGGGGTTGTTCTGTTCGGGACAAAGCCCCACAATCCGAACCCCATACCGCTGCGACAGCTCCCGTACCCGCTCGAGCGAATCGTATCCATGACAATCGACATACAGATGCATCGCCCCGGTCCAAAGCTCGCAACACGTGTAGCCCGAAGCCGACGCCGAAGAAAAGAACTCCTCAAGATCAAAGTAGCGATGGCTGATATTCATAACGGCAAGCTGGGGGTAGCTCATAATTACTCTCCAACCCAAACGGGGCCCCGTTCCATATAGGAGCGGGGCCCAATTACACAAACGTTATTTGCTCTTAGTAATCGAACTGGTGATAGTAACGACGGTAGTTGAGGTTGTGTTTGGTGACCGTCTCGTAGTAAGCGGCAAGGCGATCGGTAATCAGCGAGGAGAGGATCCACGGAGACACGATGACGCGGAACTCGTCGTCAAGGCCGGGAATCGCGAACTCGGCGGTGTCGATGATGTTGATGTCGGTGTCGCCGGTCACGCCGCGGGTCAGGAAGGCGCGGACGCGCTCGTCGAGCTTGCGGTTCTCGTCCTCGCCCATGAACAGGAACACGGGGACGCCGGGCTCCACGAGCTCGAGGGTGCCGTGGAAGAAGTCGGCCGAGGTGATGTAGCGGGTGCGCTTCCACTGCATCTCCTCGAGGATGCACATCGAGAACAGGATCGTCTCGCCCCACAGGGCGCCGGAGCCGATGAACATGGTGTAGGGGGCCAGGGCGTACTTCTTGGCGAGCTCCTCGGCGCGCGGCTCGAAGCGCTTGCGGATGTCGAGCATGTCCTT
>UQSK01000078.1 GCA_900543605.1 uncultured Collinsella sp. | reverse complement strand
ACGAGATTACTACGCGTCTCGTGGGCTCGGAGATGTGTATAAGAGACAGCTTGGGGACCGGTGACCTACAGGTGGCTGACAATCAGTTCCATATTGCCCTCGAGCTCAATCTTGTCCACGGTGCTCGGAGCTAGCAGGTGGCTTCCCTTGTGGACGGGGTCGCCGCAGACGGTGCCTTCGCCGTCGATGACCGACAGGCACATGAAGGGCCAGCGCTGGTCGAGGGTCTTGCTGCCGTCGACACGCACGCGATCGACGGTGTAGCAGGAGTTAGACTCGAGCTCGGTCACGCCGTCCACCTCGGGCGCGGTCACCGTGCCGTCGGTCGGAGCCTGAGCATCAAAGTCGATGCAGTCGAGGCTCTGCTCAATGTGCAGCGGGCGCAGCTTGCCATCGGTGCCGGGACGGTCGTAGTCGTACAGGCGATATGTCACGTCGCTCGACTGCTGCGTCTCCAAAATGAGCGTGCCGGTCTTGATGGCGTGCACGGTACCGGAATCAATCTGGAAAAAGTCGCCCTTGTGGATCGGCAACACGTTGAGCATGTCGTCCCAACGGCCTTCCTCGATCATCTGTGCGGCCTCGGCGCGGTCCTTGGTACGCTGGCCGACGATGATTGTGGCGCCGGGCTCGCAGTCCAGCACATACCAGCACTCGGTTTTGCCCAAGCTGCCGTTCTCGTGCTTGGCGGCGTACTCGTCGTTGGGGTGAATCTGGATCGAAAGGTCGTCCTTGGCGTCCAGAATCTTGATGAGCAGCGGGAACTCCTTGCCTTCACAGTTGCCAAAGAGCTCGCGGTGCTCGGCCCACAGCCACGACAGCGTGTGGCCGGCGTACGGGCCCTCAGCGATCTGGCAGTCGCCGTTGGGGTGGGCCGAGATGGCCCAGCACTCACCGATGGGACCATCGGGAATGTCGTAACCAAATACGGTTTCGAGCTGGCGGCCGCCCCAGATCTTCTCGTGAAAGATCGGCGTCAGCTTAAACAAATCGGACATGTGCATACTCCCATAAGGTTGTGCAGGTGCCGCGTAAGACAGCTCAAAACGAGCACCCACCGGATTACAAAACTAGGCCAGCGTTACGTTGTGCAGCTCAAAGCGGTCGCCTACGTTGTGCGAGATAGAATATTCAAACGCGGTGCCGCTATCCAAGAAGCCAATCTGGTTGAGTTCGAGCAGGGGAGAGCCGGGTTTGGTATCCAGGCGCTCGGCTTCTTCCTCGGTTGCCGCCACGGCGCGTATGGTGCGATGGAAGCTCGAAATCTTCAGCCCGCATTGCTCGCGGATAAAGCCGTAGACCGATCCGTACAGGTCCTTCTTTTTAAGGCCCGGGATCAGTTCGAGCGGCATATAGGTGTACTCGATAACGATGGGCTTCTCGTCGACCTGGCGCACGCGCACGATGTGATAGGCAAAGTCATCCTCGGCAATTCCCAGCTGGGCTGCGATGTCCGCTGGTGGATTAACAATCGAGAAATCGTAGACCACCGAGGTCACCTTCTCCCCGCGGTGCTCATACGAAAACCCTGGGCACGGTCGTTTTTGCCCTGGAAAAACGCCTGGCCGGGAAGTCCCGCCGTGTCCTTAACGTAGGTACCCGATCCACGACGGCTGGTAATAAGACCTTCCTCGGTGATTTGCTCGATAGCTCGTTTGACGGTGATTTTGGAAACGCTATAGAGCTCGCAGAACTCAACGACGGTGGGAAGCTTGTCGCCCGGTTTAAGAGCACCACCTCGATACTTCGACGAATATCTGCAGCTATCGCCTCGTATTTGGGAATCAAGGAACCTCCTTTCCAACTTGATTGAGAATAAAAGAAAGTATAGTCAACGCCTAAGTATCTCTATTGAGTTATTGAAAAGTTCGAGAAAGATAAAATCAAAAGACGCCCCGCTTGTAAAATCAGAGCGTTTTAAATGATAAACATCTGAGTAGTGTCGTGTTGAGGAATGATCGGTCCGAGGGCGGGACCGAACCGATATAGCGGCCAGCGAACCGAATCTCGTACTCTGCGTTTTCCCAGATAAAACCTGCCAAAACAAACCTGTCTCTTTTTGGTAGGTTTTTGCCTTGGGAGCGGTACCATACAGGCAATGTTTAAACGAGAAAGGTGGGCTCTCATGGAACCTAAGCAGTACTACATCGGCATTGACGTCGGCGGCACTTCGGTTAAGGAGGGCCTGTTCGACGAGGACGGAAACCTGCTTGCCAAGGCCAGCGTGCCCACGCCTCCCATCGTTGACGCTGCGGGCTTTGCCGCGGTGACCGAGGCTATCGACCAGGTGGTCGCCAAGGCGCAGATTCCGCGTGCCTTTGTGGCAGGCATTGGCCTGGCCGTTCCGTGCCCCATCCCGGCGTCGGGCGATGCCAAGGTCAAGGCCAACATTGCCATTAACCTGCCCGAGCTGAGGATTGCCATTCAAAAGCACTGCCCCGACGCGGTCGTTAAGTACGAGAACGATGCCAACGCCGCTGCTATGGGCGAGGCCTGGCTCGGCTCTGCCAAGGGCGTACAGAACGTGGTGATGGTCACCATCGGTACCGGTGTGGGCGGCGGCGTTATCGTTAACGGCGACGTGGTATCGGGCGTTGTGGGCGCCGGCGGCGAGATTGGCCACATGTGCCTGAACCCGGCCGAGGAGCGCACCTGCGGCTGTGGCGGCCATGGCCACCTAGAGCAGTATTCCAGTGCCACCGGCGTGGTGAGCAATTACCTGGCCGAGTGCAAGAAGGCGGGCGTCGACCCCATCGAACTCACCGGCCCCTCCGATTCCAAGGACGTGTTCCAGGCCTGCCGCGAGGGCGACAAGCTCGCGCTGGCCGCGGCCGACACCATGGCCGACTATCTCGGCCGTGCTCTGGCACTTATCGCCAACGTGGTCGACCCCGAGATGTTCCTGATCGGTGGCGGCGCCTCCGCCTCGGCCGATGTCTACCTCGACAAGGCTCGCGAGTACTTCCAGCGCTACGCGCTCTCTGCCTCGCGCGAGACGCCCATTAAGGTCGCTTCGCTCGGAAACGACGCCGGCATCATCGGTGCCGCCTACGTAGCTCTGCGCGCCGCCGGCAAATAGCTGGTGCAAAGGGGGCAGACTTCGCTCCAACACTTGCCCCAAAATATGCCGTGGCCCTTCCGTCTGCGAAGGCTCGGCATCGGCGTGCTACCATAGCTACGTCCAAGTACACATATACAAGTGGAGGATATCCATGGCAAACGTTCTTGTCTTTGGTCACCAGAACCCCGATAACGACGCCATCATGAGCGCCGTCGTCCTGTCCCAGCTGCTCAACCAGGTTGAGTATGCCGGCAACACCTACGAGGCCTGCGCCCTTGGTCAGCTTCCGGCCGAGTCCGCCAAGCTGCTCGCCGACGCCGGCATCGCCGAGCCCCGCGTGATCGAGTCCGTCGAGGCCGGTCAGCTCGTCGTCCTCACCGACCACAACGAGTCTGCCCAGTCCGTCGCTGGCCTTAAGGACGCCACGGTCTTTGGCGTTGTCGATCATCACCGCATCGGCGACTTCGAGACCGCCGGCCCGCTGCACTACATCTGCCTGCCCTGGGGCTCCAGCTGCACCATCGTCACCAAGCTCGCCGGCGTGCTCGGCGTTGAGCTTTCCGACGTCCAGGCTAAGCTGCTGCTCTCGGCCATGATGACCGACACGCTCATGCTCAAGAGCCCCACCACCACCGATGTCGACCGCGCCGTCGCCGCCAAGCTCGGCGAGCAGGTGGGCGTCGACCCGGTCAAGTTTGGCATGGAGGTCTTCCTCACCCGTCCGTCTGGCTCTTTCACCGCAGCCGAGATGGTCGGCAACGACATCAAGATGTTCGAGCCCGCCGGCAAGAAGCTGCTCATCGGCCAGTACGAGACTGTCGACAAGACCCGCGCACTCGGCATGATCGACGAGATTCGCGAGGCCATGCGCGCCTACGCCGCCGAGAAGGGTGCCGACGGCATTGTCCTGTGCATCACTGACATCATGGAGGAGGGCTCGCAGGTCCTGCTCGAGGGCGAGACCGAGGCTGCTCAGAAGGGCCTGGGCATTGCCGACGAGCACGACGGCGTCTGGATGCCGGGCGTCCTCTCCCGTAAGAAGCAGGTCGCTGCCCCCATCATGGCCGCCTGCTAGGTTTAGTTGACTAAACGCCACGACCGGATCGCGGACGCCCCGCGCTCCGGTCGTTTTTTGTGCACGGCGCCGCGTCGTCTCTTGGACAGGCGTGCCCGTGCCGTTGAGCAAATAATGTTCAACCTGTGGTTCCGCTTTTCGGCCACGCCTGCGTGCTTGTCGTGCAGGGTAGGCTAGATGCAAGCGTAATACGTTAGAGCGCGGCGCCGCCACTTGGGCGGGCCGTGCTTTTTTAAGACGGGAGCTTTCCCGTGAAAGGAGCCGCCCATGGCAGCAACTGAGCAGCTGTTCAACGTTCGTGAGCGCAAGCGCTTTGAACGTCACGACATTTGGGAACGCATCACCGAGAACGGCACGATTTCCGCCGCCGTCATGGTCTTCGCCGCCATCGCCGCCGTCATTTGCGCCAATACCGATGCCTACGAGGCCATCCATCACTTTTTGGAGACCCCGCTGTATGTGGGTCTGGGCAACCTTACGGCCGGTCTCACCGTTGAGCTTTTCGTCAACGACTTCCTCATGGCGATTTTCTTTTTGTTGGTGGGCATTGAGCTTAAGTACGAGATGACGGTCGGCGAGCTCAAGAATCCGCGTCAGGCCATGCTTCCCATGCTGGCGGCCGTGGGCGGCGTCGTCGTTCCCGCCTGTATCTACCTGATCTTCAACCATGCCGGCGCCCGCAACGGTTGGGCCATCCCCATGGCAACCGATATTGCCTTTGCGCTGGGCGTGCTATCGCTTTTGGGCAATCGCGTTCCCAACGGCGTGCGCGTGTTCTTCTCGACGCTCGCCATCGCCGACGACCTCATCTCCATCGCCGCCATCGCCATCTTCTACGGTCAGAGCCCCAATCCGTTTTGGTTGGGCGCCGCCGCGCTTGTGACCTGCGCGCTCGTGTGGCTCAACAAGACGCAGCATTACCGCCTTGCCCCGTACTCGGTGCTGGGCCTGCTGCCTGTCTCTTATACACATCTGACG
>UQSK01000077.1 GCA_900543605.1 uncultured Collinsella sp. | reverse complement strand
TCTACACCTATTAAGTCGTCGGCAGCGTCAGATGTGTATAAGAGACAGCGGTGGAGCCGAGCATCTCGGTGAGCTCGTCGAGCACGATCTTGACGACGTTTTGCGCCGGCGACAGCGACTCCATGACCTCTGCGGTCATGCAGCGCTCCTTGGTCTTGGCGACGAACTCCTTGACGACCTTAAAGTTGACGTCGGCCTCGAGCAGCGCCATACGGATGTCGCGCATGGCCGAGGTGATATCGGCCTCGGTCAGCTTGCCCTTGCCGCGCAGGCGGTCAAATGTGTCGTTGAGGCGATCGCTCAGGGAATCAAACACTAGTCACTCCTTAATTGGACTCGCCCACAAGGGCACGGCAGAAATCTTTGGCATTGAACTCCTGCAGGTCATCGACCTGCTCGCCCACGCCCACGCGCAGGATCGGGAGCTTGAGCTTCTCGGCCACGGCCATGGCGATGCCGCCCTTTGCCGTGCCGTCGAGCTTAGTCATGATAATACCGTCCAGGCCCAGCGCCTCGTTAAACTCGAGCGCCTGGTTCAGACCGTTCTGGCCGGTGGCGGCATCGATCACGAGCACGACTGAGACGGGCATGGGGCCGGCGGCCATATTGGCGGCGCGCTTACGCGTCACGTTGACCACCTTGGCAAGCTCGCGCATGAGCTCGGGGCTCGTGTGCAGACGACCGGCAGTGTCGATAAGCACCAGGTCGCTGCCGCGCTTGTCGGCCTCGTCGAGCACGTCGTAGCAAACACTTGCCGGGTCGGAGCCGCGGTCGCGCTTGATGACGGGGACGCCAGCGCGCTGGCCCCACACATCGAGCTGCTCGATAGCGGCAGCGCGGAACGTATCGGCAGAGCCGATCACGACGTTCTTGCCGCGGGCGGCCATGGCGCTCGCGATCTTACCGACCGTCGTGGTCTTGCCGGCGCCGTTAATGCCCACAAACAGCACGCAGCTCGGCGTATCGGAGAACGGATCGCGCTCGATGGGCACAAAGTGCTGCTCAAGCTGCTCGGCCAGGGCACGGCGAAGCTGAGGAGCGGTCTTGAGGTTCTTCTTGGCCGCGGCATCGCGCAGGTCATCGGACACCTTGATCGCGACCTCGGCACCCATGTCACCCATAACGAGGGTGTCCTCTAGGTCCTCCCAAAAATCCTCGTCGACCTCGCCGCCAAAGTAAAAGACCTCGTTGAGGGCCTCGCGGCTGCGCTCAAGTCCGCGCGAGAGAGCATCGAAGAATCCCATTATGCATTCACGACCTTTCCGGTTTCGCGATCGAGTTTTTGCGAGACGACGCGACTGACGCCGTCGGCTTGCATCGAGACGCCGTAGAGGACGTCAGCATCCTCCATAGTACGGCGCTGATGCGAGATAACCAAGAGCTGCGTATCGGAACGCAACACATCGAGCGCGCCGATGAGCTTGGACAGGTTGGCGTCGTCGAGCGCCGCCTCGACCTCGTCCAGCACATAGAACGGCACCGTGCGCGTGCGGTACACAGCAAAGAGGAGGGCGAGCGCCGTCAGGCTCTTCTCGCCGCCCGACATGAGCATCATCTTGGTGATGCGCTTGCCGCGCGGCTGCGCCACGACCTCGATACCCGTCTCGGCAGGATGCTCGGGATCGGTCATCTCCAGATGAGCCTGGCCGCCCGGGAAGAGCATAGCGAAGATCTCGCGGAAGTTCGCGTCGACCTTCTCAAACGTCACCAGGAACGCCTTGCGCATCTTGCGATCAATGGCCACCGTGATCTTGGTGAGCGCCTTGCGTGCGCTCTCCAGATCGGCCAGCTGCTCCTCGATGTAGTCGGCGCGGCGCTTGAGCTGCTCGTACTCCTCCATGGCAACTTGGTTAACGGGACCAAGGTTGTTGATCTGGCGCACAAGCTGGTTGAGTTCGCGCTCGGCGGCATCGCGGTCCGTGGGCGCCGGAAGCATGAGCGCTTCCTCGAGCACCGTCGTGCCATCGGCGGTAATGGCCTTGATGGCAGCCTCGACCTGCACCTCGAGCTTGCCACGCGCGACCTTGAACTCGTTTTGCGTCGCCGTGGCGGCATCAACCCGCTCCTTGGCACGGGAGACCTCGGCCTTGGCATCCTCGATGGTCTTCTTGAGCGAAGCGGAGTCCGCCTCCTCCAGAGAGGCCTGGTCACGCAGGCGCGCTGCCCAATCCGACGCGCGTTCCAACAGGGCAGAATAGCGTTCGTGCATGGGGTCGACGCGCAGGCGCAGCAGCTCGAGCGAGCGCGAAGCCTGGCGTGTTCCGCGGATACGACGGTCGATGCCCTCAAGACGATGCTCCAGGTCGGGCACGCGGCCCTTCAGCGAACGCAGGCGTTCACTCGTCTGGGCTAGGCGAACCTTGGCGTCGGCGAGCTTGCCGGCAGCTTCGGAATCGTCACGGCGAACGCGGTCGAGTTCGTCGTTGGCCTCGGCAATCTGCAAGCCCAGATCGCTTGCCTGCGCGCGGGCCTCGTCACGCGAACGGGTGAGCTCGTCAACGCGCGGGCGCGCAGCGCGAACGGCTTCGGCGGCCTGCTCGCGGCGCTTGGAGATGCGCACGCGCTCGACCTCGGCATTGTTGGCGCTTTGCTCCAAGCGGCCGATCTCGGAGAGCAGCGAGCGGCGCTCGCCCTCAAGACGGGCAATCTCACCGGCGGCATCGCCCTCAGCGGCACGCGCTTCCTCAACGGCCGCATTGGCCTCGATGACCTGATCCGACACATGCTCAAACACAGCGGCCAAATCGGGCTCAAGCCCCTCCAGCTCGCGAATGCGACGCTTACGCTCCAGAGCACCCGACGCCTCGCCGGCATCGAGGCCCACACGCACCAGGCCGCCGCAGGCGACGCGGGCGCCATCGGAGGTCACGTAAGTCACGCCGTCAACGACCGGCGCCGACAGCGCGGCAGAAAAATCGTCCACGACGTAATAGCCGCCGAGCAGCGCCTCGACGACGGGTCCGTAGCCTGCGCGCACGGACAGACGATCAACCAGACGGGTACCGGCAGCGCCCTCGGCGGCAGCAGAGCCACTCACGCCGCGCGCCACCAGCAGCGCCTCACCCGAGGCCTTCTTCTGGTCCAGAGCGGAACGACCGGCACGCTCAAGCGCGGACGTATCGTCGAACAGCAGCGCATCGATATCGCCGGCAAGTAGTTGCTCCACCAGGCCCTCAAGCTCGCGCGGGGCCTCGAGCACGTCGCCCAGACGACCCGAGACATCGTCGCCCAGCGCACCCACCAGACGGCTCACGAGCGGCGAGCTGTCGGCCATGCGGGCATCGAGTTTCTTTTGGCTGGAAAGCTCCGAGCGCACCTCGGACAACTTGTTGCGCGCCTCGCTCTCGCGGGCACGCAGGTCCTTCAGGGCTGCACGGGCGACCTCGGTGGCCTCACGCGCATCGGCCTGGGCCTGGCGCGCTTCCTCAAGAGCGCCCTCAAGCTCCTCGGCGCGGTCGCGACGGCTCTCGAGCGAGGCCGTGACCTCCTCGAGCTGCTCGTCAATCTGCTCCAGGCGCGAGGCATACATGTTGTCCTCGACCTCGGCATTGCTCAAGGAATCCTTCACCTTGGCGAGCTCGAGCGCGGCGTTATCGGCCACGCGCTGCACATCGCGTTGCTCTCGCGTAAGCTGCGAAATCTGATTGTCGAGCGCCACGCGCCGCTCGTGGAGCTCAGCAGCTGCAGGACCGGCGGCGTCAACGTCCTCCTGGGCCTGCAAATGCGCGCCGGTCACTTCCTCAAGCTGCGCACGCGCGTCCTCGAGCTCCTCGACCACGCGACGACGCTGATGCTCGGAACTCGAAATCTGCCCGCGCATGTCAGACAGGCGCGACACCATGTTGTGGCCCTTTTCCTCGAGAAGGCGCATGTCGGAGTTAATGCGGCCGACCACGTCTTGCATATGGCGGCGCTGCTCGCCCAAGTCGCCCACAAACAGGCCTTTTTCCTCAAGCATAACCTGAAGCTTCTCGAGCTCGCGCTCCTTTTCGCCCATGCGGTACTGCGCAAGCTCCAGCTCGGCAGCGCCCTCCTTGGAGCGACTCTCCAGGTCGTTCCACTGCGACTGCAGCGAACGCAGCTCGTCGACGGCTAACATCTGCGTAAGCTCGTTCGCGCGCGAGGACAGCTCTTTATACTTGCGCGCGCGGTCGACCTGACGCTCCAGCGGTCGCAGCTGACGGGCGATTTCTTTATTGATGTCGCGGGCACGCGTCAGGTGCTCGTCCATTGACTTAATCTTTTTGAGCGCACGCTCCTTGCGGCGCTTGTGCTTGGAGATGCCGGCGGCCTCCTCGATGAGGGCGCGGCGCTCCTCGGGGCGGCTCTGCAAGATGGCGTCGAGCTTGCCCTGGCTGATGATGGAATGCGTATCCTTGCCCAGGCCCGAATCGTGCAGGATGTCCTGAATGTCCATCAGGCGGCACGGACTCGAGTTGATGAGGTACTCGCTTTCGCCCGAGCGATACATGCGACGGGTGATGGCGACCTCGTCAAAATCGACGGGCAGCATATGGTCCGAGTTATCGAGCACCAGCGTGACCTCGGCGACACCCACCGGCTTGCGCGCTGACGAGCCAGAGAAGATGACATCCTCCATGGCCTGGCCGCGCAGCTGCTTGGCGCTCTGCTCGCCCAGGACCCAAAGAATCGAGTCGGAGATGTTCGATTTTCCCGAGCCGTTGGGGCCGACGATGACGGTCAGGCCCGGCTCAAACGTCATATGGGCGCGGTCGGCAAACGACTTGAACCCTTTGAGCGTGAGGGACTTGAGATACACGGTTCCTCGCTTACACGTGCTTCTTGTTCAGAATCACGCCGTTGGTGGTGTAACCCATGCGGTCGAGCGCTTCGAGCGCGGCAGCACCCTCGGCTTCCTTCTTTGAAGAGCCGGAGCCGCGACCCTGGCGAATACCATCGATCAAAACCACAGCGGTAAAGGTGGGCGCATGCGCCGGGCCCTCGGAGCCAACGAGCTTGTACGCCGGGGGCTCGTGACCGTCGGCTTGCACGCACTCCTGCAAGAACGATTTGGGGTTCGCGGGGTGCTCGGCACGCTCGGAAGCCAAATGCGGCTTAAGCGTACGGTGGATAAACTCCGCTGCGGCATCCCAGCCGGCATCCAGGTACAGCTGTCTCTTATACACATCTCCGAGCCCACGAGACGAGTAGTA
>UQSK01000076.1 GCA_900543605.1 uncultured Collinsella sp. | reverse complement strand
AGTCGTCGGCAGCGTCAGATGTGTATAAGAGACAGGGACTTCGCTTCTCGTGACGAGGCTCTGAGCTTCGTTTCTAACCAGGCCGTCAAGGCCGGTATCGCCAGCGACGCCGACGCCGTGATGAACGCCTTCCTGGCCCGCGAGGCCGAGGGCACCACGGGCATGATGGAGGGCTTCGCCATCCCGCATGCCAAGTCCGACGCCATTACCGAGGCTGCCGTGATCGTCGTCAAGGACGAGTCCGGCGTGAGCGGTTGGGACACCATGGACGGCGCTCCCGTCAACGTGGCCATCGCCCTGCTCATCCCCGGTGCCCAGGCCGGCACTACGCACCTCAAGATCCTGTCCAAGGTCGCCGAGGCGCTCATGGACGAAGACTTCCGTGCCACCGTCAAGGGTTCCACCGACGCCGCCGAGATTGCCAAGACGATCAACGCCCGCCTGGTCTAATTCCACGGTACGCGAATAACATCGCCCCTTGTAACAAAGGCGGAGACCCTCACCAGGGCCTCCGCCTTTATCATCCCCAAATAAGTTGCGGTGAAATAGGGACTGTTTAAACGATTCAACCCCAAATTCAGTCCCTATTTCACCGCAACTTACAAAAGGGTATAGATAGACTCCATCAACTAAATCAACCAGGCGAACAAAAAATCAGCCAGAATTTCGTTCGCACGATATTGCTCTGGACCGACTGAGTTTCCGCAGCTTGCTCGCCCACAGGGGGCCGGGCGCGGCCAGTGAGATTTATCGCGAGTTCCGCACGAGCCGAAGAGCACTTAATGTGCTCTTCGTGCGAGCAGGACTGTAGAGCAGGAAATCTCACTGGCCGCGCCCGGCCCCCTGTGGGCGAGCAAGCGGACGACAAACACATCTGTCCAACAATTCGTGCGAAACATAATGAAAAACCGTTTGATGTGAGTTAATATAAACAACGTCGTGAATCTGACTCCTGCCGCATGCACGACAGGGGTTAAACACAAAAAAGGAGTCAATTATGGTTTCTGAGAAGGCTACCCTCGTCAATCCGCAGGGTCTTCACATGCGTCCGGCCGGCCTCTTCGCCTCCACCATGGGCAAGTACGCCTGCGACGTGACTGTCGTCACCCCCGAGAAGGAGGTCAACGGCAAGTCCCCGATGGCCCTCATGGCTGCTGGTATCCCCTGCGGTACCGAGGTCGAGGTCAAGTGCGACGGCGCCGACGAGGCCGAGGCTCTGGCTGCTGCCATCGAGCTCATCAAGAGCGGTCTTGGCGAGTAGAACTCAAACGGGTCGCATGTTGAACAACTAAGTTCATATTTGGGGGCGCAGTGACCTGTTGTAAGGTAGCTGCGCTCTTTTGTCATGGATATGGCAAAACGCTTTATCACATGACACGGAGAGAGGAATGGGAATGTATCAGGGAGTCAACGCTTCCGAGGGCATCGGTATCGGCACCGTCATGGTCGCCGTCGATCCCGACTTGACGTTTGAGCCGCACGAGGTTGCTGATTCGGCAGCAGAGAAGGAGCGCTATCAGTCCGCTCTTTCGGTCTTCTGCGAGAAGACCCAGGCTCAGGCCGACCACATGAAGGAGACGGTGGGTGAGGCCGAGGCCGAGATCATGAGCGGACACATTGTCCTGGCTCAGGACCCGGGCATGACCGACGCCATCAACGCCGCCATTGACGGCGGTACCTGCGCCGAGCAGGCGCTCATGGACACCTCGACCATGTTCGAGAACATGTTCCTGTCCATGGACGACGAGATGTTCCGTCTGCGCGCGGCTGACATCGCCGACATCCGTACCGGTATTCTGGCCGAGTTGCTGGGTAAGGAGGTCGTCGACCTCTCCGTCCTGCCCGAGAACACCGTCGTTGTCGTGCACGACCTCACGCCGTCCATGACCGCCACGATCGATAAGGCCCACGTTGCCGGTATTGTCACCGAGACCGGTGGCCGTACGTCGCACTCCGCGATCATTGCGCGCGCCCTTGAGATCCCGGCTGTCCTTTCGGTTTCCAACAGCTGCACCGCGCTGCGCAACGGTATGACCGTTGTCGTCGACGGTGGCAAGGGTATCGTTGAGGCCGATCCCGACGAGGAGACGCTCGCCGCCTACACCGCCAAGGCCGAGGCCTTCGCTGCCGAGAAGGCAGCCCTCGAGGCCTTCCGTGGCAAGCCGTCCGTGACTGCCGATGGCATCAAGAAGATCATCGCCTGCAACATCGGTAACCCCGATGACGTGCCCAACGCGCTCGATCACGACGCCGAGGCCATCGGTCTGTTCCGCTCCGAGTTCCTGTTCATGGACTCTGCTGAGCTTCCTTCCGAGGAGGAGCAGTTCAACGCCTACCGTAAGGTCGCCAGCGCGCTCAAGGGTGCTCCGGTCATCATCCGCACGCTCGATGTGGGTGGCGACAAGGAGATTCCGTATCTGCACATGGTCAAGGAAGACAACCCCTTCATGGGCTTCCGTGCCGTGCGTTACTGCCTGGCCAATCCCGACCAGTACAAGGTCCAGCTCCGCGCCCTGCTGCGCGCTAGCGCCTTCGGTGACGTCAAGATCATGATCCCGCTCGTCACCTGCGTCGAGGAGGTCCTTGCTGTCAAGGAGCTCGTCGAGCAGTGCAAGGCCGAGCTGACCGAAGAGGGTCGCAAGTTCAACGAGAACATCGAGGTCGGCATCATGGTCGAGACGCCCGCCGCTTCGCTGCTCGCAGACCGTCTTGCCGAGGTTGCCGACTTCTTCTCCATCGGCACCAACGACCTGATCGGCTACACCATGTGCGCCGACCGTGGTAACGACACCATCTCCAACCTGTACCAGGTTTACTATCCCGCCGTGCTCCGCTCGCTCAAGAACATCATCGAGAGCGGCGTGAAGGCCGGCATCATGGTCGGTATGTGCGGCGAGGCCGCTGCCGATCCGCTGCTCGAGCCGCTGCTGATCAGCTGGGGCCTGGAGGAGTTCTCGATGAGCGCTCCGTCCATCCTGCGCGCCCGCAAGACCATCAGCCAGTGGACCAAGGCCGAGTGCGACGAGCTCGCCGAGAAGGCACTCGCCTGCAACACCGCCGCCGAGGTCAAGGCACTGCTCGAGTCCGCAGCTCGCTAATTTGGTATCAGAGGTAACCGCGTGGTTGGAATGGGCCGGCCACGCGGCCCTCACATATACAGGGGGTACTGTAAATGTTCTACACGCTAACCGCTAACCCGGCTGTCGACATGACGGTTTCGAGCTCTCCGCTCGAGCCCGACGAGAACGTCCGCACCGGCTCGGCCAGCTACACGGCTAACGGCAAGGGCCTCGACGTGTCCTTCGCCTTTAAGAAGATGGGCGTCGACACCGTCGCGCTCGGCTTCTTCGCTGGCTTCACGGGCAAGTTCATCGTCGAGGAGGTCATGAACCTGGGTTGCCTCTGCCGCCCGGTCTGGACCGACGGTATCACGCGCATTAACACCTACGTCAACGATGGCCAGCACGAGTACGGCATCCTGAACCCGGGTGCTCCGATCACGCCGCAGCACCAGGAGGAGCTCTACAACATCCTGGACACCGCGGGCGATCTTGAGTGCCTGATCGTTTCCGGCTCCGTGCCTCCCAAAGCTACGCCCGACTTCCTGGCTCAGGTCATGGAGCACGCTCAGGCTCGTGGCGCCGACGTCGTCCTGGACCTGTCCTCCGACAAGCTCAAGGAGCTCGCTCACAAGAAGCCGCTGCTCATCAAGCCGAACCATCACGAGATGAAGGCCATCTTCGGCGTGCCGGTCGACACCGACGACGAGGTTCGCGTTGCCATGAAGATGGCTCACGACGCTGGCGTTCAGAACGTGCTGCTCACCCGTGGTAGCCGCGGCGACGCTTACTTCTCCAACGGCGAGGACATCTGGTACGCCAAGCGTGAGTTCAACATCAAGCTGGTTTCTTCCGTCTGCGCCGGCGACTGCACCCTCGCTGCGTTCCTGCACAAGTGGTACAGGGATCGCGACAACGTCGAGGAGGCCATGAAGCTCGCTATGGCCACCGGCGCTAACGTTGCCGAGTCCGTCGGCATTGGCGACTTCGGTCACGTCGACGAGTACAGCAAGCGCGTTGCTGTCCGCAAGCTCGATCGTCAGTAATCGAAACGCGACATATTCGTGCGCATGCGGCGCCCCGGTTTCGGCCGGGGCGCCTTTTTTGTTCCGTCATAGGGGAGAGATGTCCTGCCGTACTTCATCGCTTCCACACCGTTCACCGAGTTGTCCTAGCCTTTTACCGATGCGTGGAATATACTTTCATTAACACGTTGCTTCGTGAAAGGAATATTCATGATTTACACGCTCACTGCAAATCCCGCCATTGATTACAACATCGCCTGCGACGGCCTTGACGCCAACACCGTCACGCGTACCCGCAATGCCGTCTACACACCCAACGGCAAGGGCCTCAACGTCTCGTTTACGCTTGACCACTATGGTGTCGACACCACGATCCTTGGCTTCTTTGCCGGCTTCTCGGGCGAGTTTATCGTTAAGGGCGCTGAGGCCCTGGGCGTGCCCGTCAAGCCCGTGTGGACCGACGGCATCACGCGCGTCAACGTGTTTCTCAATGCCGGCCCCGACACCGAGTACAACATGGTCAACGCCGGTGCCGCCATCAACAAGGCCAACGAGCAGGAGATGTTTGAGCTTATCGATTCGCTCGATGACATGACCTGCCTGGTCATCAGTGGCTCGCTGCCTCCCAACACTTCCGAGGGCTTCTTGGCCGAGGTCCTGCGCCGTGTCAAGGCCAAGGGGGCCGAGTTCGTCCTCGACATCTCGAGCCATCAGCTGGCAGACCTCATTGCTCTGGAGCCACTGCTGATCAAGCCCAATGACGACGAGCTGCTCGACATCTTTGGCATTAAGGTGAGCGGTGGCGACGATGAGTCTGTTAAGGGCGCAATGGCTGAGCTTCATGCCAAGGGTGCCAAGAACGTGCTGCTGACCCTCGGTGGCGACGGCGCGTATTTCTCCAACGGTGAGCACATCTGGTTTGCCAACCGCACCTTCGACGTCAAGCTGCTGTCGACGGTGTGTGCCGGCGATTCCTCGCTCGCTGCCTTCCTGTCCGTGTGGCACGACGCCCCCGAGCGCGTCGAGGACGCCCTGCGCCTTTCGATGGCCACTGGCGCCAACGTGGTCGAGTGTCCTGGTTTGGGTGATTTTGCCAAGGTGGACGAATATAAGAAGCACATCGAGGTTCGCCAGGTCTGCTAGCCGCATCGAAAAATCGTTGCCGAACACCCGCCTTTGGATCTCCGAGGCGGGCGTTTTTTTGCGCGCTGAACGTATGCGGCGTCTGCTGTCTCGTTTTATCGACTCGACGACGCGATTGCGTGTGCGCGCTTTCTCGTTTCTTGTTAGACTTCTTGAGGACCATCGATTAACGCTCGCAAGTGCAGGAGGCCACAGGCATGTGCAATGTTTCGCTCAACGGTACTCAACCGTCCGATGCGTCCCTGCGCGTCCTTCGCGCGCTTGAGGCGGCTGGCCTTGAGGCTTGGTACGTGGGCGGTTGGGTGCGCGACGCCCTGATGGAGTGCCCCAGCCACGATGTTGATATGTGCTGTAGCGGCCTGTGGCAGGAGTCCAAAGCGGCGCTCGAGGCCGCCGGCATCGCGGTTGTGGAGTCGGGCATTAAATTTGGCGGAATCACGGCTATTTCCGATGGCGAGCGTATCGAGGTCACCACGTACCGTCTGGATGGCTTTTACACCGATGGTCGCCATCCCCAGAGCTGTCTCTTATACACATCTGACGCTGCCGACGACTTAATAGGTGTAGAT
>UQSK01000075.1 GCA_900543605.1 uncultured Collinsella sp. | reverse complement strand
CCGCTGCCCCTGTCGCTGCCCCGGCGCAGCCCGAGCCCGTCGCCGCCTATGCGAGCGTAGTCCTCGACATCCCGACCCGTGCGCTGTCCGAACCGTTTGCCTACGGCATTCCGTCGTCACTCGCCAACGATGCCCAGATCGGCTCCACCGTTCTAGTTCATTTTGGCAACCGTGCGGCCGCGGGCTACATCGTCGATATCGTGCCCGAGCTGGCCGACCTGCAAGGCAACGACGCTCTCGATCCCGCGCGCATCAAGCCTATCGAGGCCATCCTCAGCAAGCCACTCTTTACCGCCGAGGCCGCCCGCATTGCGCGTTGGATGAGCCGCGAGTACGTCGCAACGCTTTCCGAGTGCCTGCGTCTGTTCTTGCCCCCGGGTGGAAGCCCGCGCGTGGTCAAGGGCGACGATGGCGTGTGGGCCGTTGAGCGCCCCGCCGTCAAACCCATCCAAAACCGCTGGGTCATGCTCACGCCCGAGGGTTTCGACTACACGCCGCCCAAGACCGCGGTCCGTCAGCGTCAGCTCATCGAGGCGCTCCAATGCGGCCCGGTCACGACACGCGACCTCAACCTGCTCTACAACAGCATGTCGGCGACCATTAAGGCGCTCGAAAAACGCGGCGTTGTCGTGGTGGAGGAGCGCCGTGCGTGGCGTGGCTGCAGCGAGCAGACCACGCTGTCCTCGGCGAGTGGCAAGGCCCCGGTGGCACTTACCAACGGCCAGCAGCAGGCCCTCGCGCAGATTGAGCGCGCACGCTTGGACGCTCACGGAGATGTGGTGCTGGTCGATGGCGTTACCGGTTCCGGCAAAACCGAGGTCTACCTCTCGGCGATTGAGCGCGTGCTGGCGGCCGGCCGTTCGGCCTGCGTGCTCGTGCCCGAGATCTCGCTGACGGCCCAGACCGTCGGCCGCTTCCGCTCGCGCTTTGGCGAGACAGTCGCCGTGTTCCATTCGCGCCTTTCGGCCGGCGAGCGCCTGGACCAGTGGGATATGGTTGCCAGCGGTGCCGCTCGCGTGGTCGTGGGCGCCCGCTCGGCGCTCTTTTGCCCGCTCAGCGACTTGGGCCTCATCATCATCGACGAGGAGCACGAGACCAGCTACAAGCAGGGCTCCAGCCCGCGCTACCATGCGCGCGAGGTGGCTGCCGAGATGGCGCGCCGCTATCGGTGTCCGCTCGTACTGGGCTCCGCCACGCCCTCTGCCGAGGCCCTCGACCGCTGCCGCCGCGGCACGTACAGCGGCGCCACCTGGACGCGCGTCGAGATGCCCGAGCGCCCGGGGCACGCCGTGTTGCCTACGGTTCGCATTGCCGACCTGCGCCGCGAGTTCGCACACGGTAGCCGCTCCATGTTCTCTAAACCGCTGATGGAAGGCCTCGAGCGCGTAGTCGAGCGCCGCGAGAAGGCCGTGCTGCTGCACAACCGTCGCGGCTTTGCGCCGTTTCTTATGTGCCGTGAATGCGGCTGCGTGCCCACCTGCAACCACTGCTCCACCGCGCTCACGTACCACGAGCGCACGCACACGCTGCAGTGCCACACCTGCGGATCGTCCTGGCGCGTGCAGCCCTATCCGGCACCCACGAGTCGCTGTCCCAAGTGCGGCAGTCGCTACTTGGCAAAAATGGGCCTGGGTACGCAGCAGATTGAGGACGCACTGCACCAGATGCTGCCTGACGACGTCGCTATCATTCGCATGGACGCCGATTCCACGCGCGGCAAAGACGCACACAAAAAGCTGCTCGAACAGTTCGATGCCGCCGATTGCGCGGTGCTGCTGGGTACTCAGATGATTGCAAAGGGTCTCGACTTTCCCGAGGTCACGCTCGTGGGCGTGGTCAATGCCGACTTTGCGCTGAAGCTGCCTGATTTTAGAGCAGGGGAGCGCGCCTACGATTTGCTGGAGCAGGTTGCGGGCCGCGCCGGCCGCGGCAATCGCCCCGGCGAGGTCATCATCCAGACCTATCTGCCCGAGGACCCGGTCATTCGCGCCGTCGCCGAGCACGACCGTTCGATTTTTACCGACCACGACCTGGACCAGCGTCGCGACGCCCTGTATCCGCCGTTCGTGCGCCTTGCCAACATCTTGGTATGGTCGACGAATGCGGATGACGCGCGGGACTACATCGGGCGCATCGCAAAGCTCCTCAAGCGCCGCTGGCACGCCGCCGCACCCGACTTTTTGCGGGCGGGCAGCGCGGTGCCGCAGGTGCTGGGCCCGGCTTCGTGTGTAATCGAGAGAGCCAAGGACCGTTACCGCTTCCATCTGCTTGTAAAGTCGCCGGTAGGGTACCATGTCTCTGATGATATCGACGCCTGCCTCAAAGAGGTGGGCTCCGTGCGCGGCGTGAGCGTGAGCGTTGACGTCGACGCCTATGATTTGATGTAACAACCCGAAAGGATGGCCATGGAAGCCAACGGAATCGTATTGTCTCCCGACCCTCGTCTGCGCCAGGAGTGCGCCGTCATCGAGGAGATCACCCCGGCGATCGAGGCGCTTGCCGAGAAGATGAAGAAGATGATGTTCGACAACGGCGGTTGCGGTCTTGCTGCCCCGCAGATTGGTGAGCTCATTCAGCTCGTCACTATCGACTGCGATTACAGCGACAAGAACGACTATGACCCGTACGTGCTCATCAACCCTGTCATCGTTGAGCAGAGCGACCATCTGGTGCCGTTTAGCGAGGGCTGCCTTTCCATCCCTGGCATTAGCTGCGAGATCGAGCGTCCCGACCATGTCGTCGTCGAGGCGTACGACCTGGACGCCAACCTGATCCGCTATGAGGCCACGGGCGACTTGTTCTGCGTGTGCCTGCAGCACGAGATCGATCACCTGCACGGCAATACCATGTTCGAGCGACTCAAGCCGATGCAGCGCATCAAGGCGGTCAAGGAGTACCAGGACGCCCTGGCCCGCGGCGCTCGACCGGGCGAGACGGAGTAGGTCCCACCGTCCCCTTCCGCCGCAGGGCTTAGGTTTTGCTCCATGCTCAAACAGTCCTGCTCGCACGAAGAGCACATTAAGTGCTCTTCGGCTCGTGCGGAACTGCGCGTGGAGCAATAACCTAAGCCCTGCGGCGGAAGGGGACTTCGGTTTCGTGCTCCTCTTCGCCCGGGT
Organism: uncultured Collinsella sp.; assembly: GCA_900543605.1. Classification (GTDB taxonomy): domain Bacteria; phylum Actinomycetota; class Coriobacteriia; order Coriobacteriales; family Coriobacteriaceae; genus Collinsella. Next base: position 3,537 of record UQSK01000075.1, on the reverse strand, counting down.
GCCGTTGGGCCAGGGAGGGGCGTCTTCGCTGATAATTGCTTTGTTGGAAGAGCTGCTTTTATTGCGGCTCTTTCTTTGGTTTTGGGTATATTTGTTCTTGCTGAATTGTTATTGCGGATGGGCTGGGTACTTGGCTTTCCGCTGTTATTTGTAGCCGTCTCGGCTTTGGTTGAGGGGAGACGTTCTTTATGCGTATTGTGTTTATGGGTACGCCTGATTTTGCTGTGCCTTCGCTGACTTCGCTTGTTGCGGCTGGGAACGAGATTGCGCTTGTTATTACTCGTCCCGATGCTGTTCGTGGGCGTGGTAAGAAGCTTGAGCCTTCTCCTGTTAAGGCCAAGGCGCTTAAGCTGGGGTTGCCGGTTGTTGAGGCCAATCGTATGACGCCTGAGGTTGTTGAGGCGCTCCAGGCTGCCCATGCTGACATTTTCTGTGTGGCTGCCTATGGCTGCATTTTGCCTGATGAGGTGCTGCATATGGCGCCGCTGGGTATTGTGAATCTTCATGCTTCGCTGCTGCCTCGTTGGCGTGGTGCTGCTCCCATTCAGCGTGCCATTCTTGCTGGTGATGAGGTTGCTGGCGTTTCTATTATGCGCATTGGGCATGGCGTGGATACTGGTGCTTATTGTGCTCAGGCTTCCACGTCGGTAGCCGGTAAGCGTGCTGAGACGCTGACCATGGAGCTTGCTGAGCTTGGTGGTAAGTTGCTTGCCGATACGCTTCCCTCGCTTGCCGATGGCTCGGCTGTTTGGACTGAGCAGGATGAGTCGCTCGTCACTCATGCTGCCAAGATTTCCAAGCAGGAGATGCGTCTGAATCCGCAGATGGCGGCGCTCGATTGCGTGCGTCATGTGCTCGCTTCGTCCGATACCGCGCCTGCCCGTTGTGTGATTGCCGGCAAGTCGGTTCGCGTGCTCGATGCTGCACCGGCTGATGTGTCGCTTGGCGAGGGCGCTGTTGCTGTTAAGAGTAAGCGTGTTTGCCTGGGCCTTTCTGATGGCGCGGTTGAACTGCTCGAGGTTAAGCCCGATGGCAAGCGTGCCATGGCTGCTTCTGCCTGGGCTGCCGGCCTGCAGGGTGTCGACCTTACGTGGGGTGTACTGTCATGAGCAAGTTGTCTCCCGCGCGCAAGCTTGCGCTCGATGTGTTGATGGAGGCCGATCGCCGCGGTATGTACGCACGCGACGTGTTGTCTTCCCGTGCGTCCGCCAAGGCCATTGACCAGCGCGATTCCGCTTTTGCCGCGCGTTTGGCGCTCGGTGTTGCCGCCACGCAGGGCATTTTGGATGAGTTGCTCGATCAGTTTTTGGATAAGCCCAAAAAGGTCGCACCGCGCGTTCGCATGGCGCTTCGCATCTCGGCCTTCGAGATGCTCTACCTGCATACGCCGGGCCGCGTTGCCGTGAGCCAGGGTGTTGAGCTGGTTCGCAGCGGTGCTAAGTCTGCCGCTGGCCTGGCTAACGCGGTGCTGCATAAGGTTGCGGACAACGTTGAGGACTTTGCCACGGCATCCGATGTGGATGAATCCGAGCGCCGCCTGGTGCGCCTGTCACGTTTGATGGGTCTTCCTCGCTGGCTGTGCGCTCGTATTATGGCCTCGTTCGATACGCCCGAGGGCGCGCTGAACTTTGCCGGCAATCTGGCACCTGCTCCGCTTGCACTGCACGAGAATGCGTTTGCGACCAAGGCCGACCCGTATATCTCGCAGCTCGTTGCGCCTGTCTTCCCGGGCTGCCATGCTCCGGTCGATGCGCAGGTCGCGGTTGCATCGGGCGTGTTTGAGCGTGCTGCCGCGGTTGCGTCGGACCTCAACGCTCAGCTTATCGCTACTGCCGCGACACGTCCCGGTCGTTGCCTGGAGATTGGCGCCGGTCGCGGCACCAAGACCTATGTGATGATGTGCCAGGCCAAGCGCGCCGGGTATGATCGTCAGCACACTGCGCTCGATCTGCACGATCGTAAGTGCGATCAGAATCTCGCGCGCCTGCATAAGGCGGGTATTACGGGTGTTCGTACGGTGTCGGGCGATGCCTGCGAGCTCAACGAGGTGCTCACGTCCTTTGATGCCATGCTCGGCGAGCCCGCCCTGTTCGACACGGTGTTTATCGATGCGCCGTGCTCTGGCACCGGCACCATGCGCCGTCATCCCGAGATACCGTGGCGTCTGACCGAGAACGACGTTACGACTGAGCTGCCCAAGCTGCAGCTGACGATGCTCAAGGAAGCAGCCGCGCGCGTGGCTGCCGGCGGTGAGCTCATCTATGCTACCTGCTCGGTTTTTGATGAAGAGAACTCGCAGGTCGTGGATGCCTTCCTGGCCTCTCCCGAGGGCGCCGGCTTTACCGTGGCGCCGCTCTCCGAAGCCCAGATTCTGCAGCTCCCCGAGTACGACCACGCCAAGAGCCTCGTCATCCTGCGCCAAAACGCTCGAGGCCTCTTCCAAAGCGTGCCGGTAAACGCTGACTCCTACGACGGCCACTTCTGCGCCCGCCTGATCCACAAGTAACTACTAAGTTGCGGTGAAATAGGGATTGAATAGCGGCATCTACCCGCCAAATAGTCCTTATTTCACCGCAACTCAGAAGGTCGTGCGAGTGGAGGTCGCAATAGCGGTAAAGAGTGGGAAAAATAGCCCCGTTTCATACTTGCTGTTATCAAAAGTAGGGCGGATTACGGTGCTAGATTGATGATGCCCGACCACGGCAAAAATGGCTTAGATAAAACCGCAGGTAGATGGCTTGTTGAAAATTGCAAATTACCGGAATGGATAGAGGTTGTCAATTCAGCCCCGTAATCCGGCAGAGTTTTGAAATGTTACAAACTTAGCATCAGCCCGAAATCCGATTTAAAGAAAAGTTGCGGTGAAATAGTTCCTGTTTGGCCGTTGGATGGGCTGATTCAGGAACTATTTCACCGCAACTCATAAGGAAACCGGGGTTGCGGGACCGCTTGTCGCTAGTGGTTATGCGGGCAGCTGGCGCAGCAGCCGCTTGTGGCGCTGGTGCTGGAACCACCGCTTCGCTGGTCGGTGTTGTAGAAGCCGCTGCCCTCAAACTTGATGCCACTCGCCGAGAACGTCTTGGCCGCCGGGGCACCGCAGCTCGGGCACACGACCTCGGGGTTCTCGGACATGGGATGCTCAACCTCAAACACGTTGCCGCAGCTCGAGCACTTGTAATCGTAGCGCGCCATAATACTTCCTTTTCAGCACAAAGCGGGCAGATCGCTCTGCCCGCATAAATTCAAACAGCTGTAACTGTACCCTATATCGGGGGTTTTATCACGCTTCGCCCCAGAATCTATGGGTGTTGCGCAGGAGCTGTGCAGTTTTGCCCTCGGCGGCCGCAACGTCGGCCTCGTCGGCCTGCCAGGTCCAGTTGCCCGTGGCGACACCCGGCACGTTCATGCGCGCATCGTCGCCTAGCCCCAGGATGTCCTGCAGCGGCATCATCACAAGCGGAGCGTCGCTTGCCAGCGCGTCGCTCATCAGCTTGGCCGCCACCTCAACACCTGTCTCTTATACACATCTCCGAGCCC
>UQSK01000074.1 GCA_900543605.1 uncultured Collinsella sp. | reverse complement strand
GTCGTCGGCAGCGTCAGATGTGTATAAGAGACAGATCTGCGCCAACGCACGTGCCTGCGCGACCTCATCGGAAATCGGCGCCGAGGAGTCAGCTGCAACGGTGCGCTTGGCGCGCGTCGTGCGCGTGGTACGGCGCTTGGGCTTGGTGACCTCCTCGCCGTCAGTGGCAGGCTTGACCGTGCGGCGCGTACGCTTGGGCTTTGCCGGAGCAGCCTCCTCACCAGTTGCAGGCACGGCCTTCTCAGCCGCTGAAGGCGTAGGCGTCGAAGCAGCCTTAGGCGTCTCAGGAGCCGAGGCTTGCGCGGGCGCCGCGACCTGGTCCGACGCAACCGGTGCAGCGGGAGCGGCTTGCGTCGTCGTTATTTCGTTTTCTTGCTGTTGATCAGACACAGTGTTTGCTCAACTTTCTTTTCAAGCCCTGTGATCACATGCTCCCTGCATAAACCTTCAGGGCGGCTAAACAGTCTAGCTCCGTCAAATACCGACGGACATCATTGATCTGTATCGAGATATTTGCGTCATATACGCAGCGTTAGTGTAACACAACCGCAACCACCTGCAACTTAGTCATTGAGGACGTTCTTAAACGACTAGTCAAAAGGGACAATCTTTGGTTTAACACCCACAAATCTGACTGCCTCCGCCAAAACTATGGCGGTTTACTACGATGAATCGCTCAACCGCGACCACTCCGAAACTTGTTGAACTAAAACCGCAGGTAGATGCCTTGCACTTTTTTGCGAAAAGCCGGCGTGGTTGGAATTTCTCATTTCATCGTAGTAAACCGGCATAGTTTCGTATTTCCAGCAGTTCCAAATTCGTCAATACGTCGGCGTTTGCAAAAAGCCCGACCTCCGTGGGAGATCGGGCTTTCAAGGCTCAGTTAAACCAAACTTGCGCAGTCAAATGACCCGCAGCTTACATCTGCTCGGGAGCGGAGACACCAACAAGGGTGAGCACCAGGGCGAGCGTTACGCGGACGGCGTCGCAAGCGGCCAGACGGGCGCGCGAAAGCTCGGGGTCGACGGGACGGCCCTCGCTCGGCAGCACCTGGCAGGCAGCGTAGAAGCTGTGGAAGTCGCCGGCGAGTTCCTCAGCAAAGTGCGTCAGACGGAACGGGGCGCGGTCGCGAGCGCAGCTGGCGATGAGGTCGGTGAGCTCGTTGAGCTTACGCGAAAGGGCGAGCTCGGTCGGGTCGGTCAGCAGCGAGTAATCGACGTTCTCACCGATGGCCTTGGCGGCGACGGCCTTCATGCCCATCTCGTCAGCCTGCTCGGGCGTAACGTCAGCGGCACGGCGCAGAATGGAGCACACGCGGGCGTGAGCGTACTGTACGTAGTACACCGGGTTGGAGTTGTCGCGCTTCTTAACGGCCTCAATATCGAAGTCGACCATCTGGTTAGAGCTCTTGGAGATGAGCGTGTAGCGAGCGGCATCGGAGCCGACCTCGTCGACGAGCTCCTGAAGGGTCACCATGGTGCCCTTACGCTTGGACATACGGACGGGCTTGCCGTTGCGCAGCAGGTTGACGAGCTGGCCCAGCAGAACCTCAAACTTGCCGGGATAGCCAAGAGCGTCGCAGACGCAGCGGACGCGGTCGATATAGCCATGGTGGTCGGCGCCCCAGATGTCGATGACGTGGTCGACGCGCTGGAACTTATCCCAGTGATAGGCAACGTCGGAGGCGAAGTAGGTGTACTCGCCATCGGACTTGATCAGGACGCGGTCCTTGTCATCGCCCAGGTCGGTGGAGCGGAACCACAGGGCGCCGTCCTTGGTGTAGAGGTAGCCCATCTTGTCGAGCTTCTCAAAAGCGCGGTCGACGGCGGAGGTGCCAGCGGTCTCGCCCTCGGTGTCCTTCACATACAGCGAGCGCTCGGAGAACCAACGATCGAAGTCGCAATTGACGGCGTGGCAGAGGTCGCGCATGTTGTCGACCATCTTTACATAGCCGCGCTCGCGGAAGCTCTCCATGCGTTCCTGCGGATCAGCGTTGACCCACTTATCGCCGTCGGTGCGCCAGAACTCGGCGGCCTCGTCGATGATGTAGTCGCCGCCGTAGGAGTCCTTGCCCAGAGTCTCGGCAAAGTTGTCCTGATACGGATGGGTCTCGGGGTGCTCGTCGTTCTCGTCGGCGACAAAGGCGTCGCGGTCGGCGATCAGAATCTTGTGAGCCTCATCGATATCCACGCCCTGCTTGGCGATGATGTCGGCAAGCTGCATATAGCGCGTGCTGATGGAGTTGCCGAAGGTGTTCATCTGAGAGCCGTGGTCGTTGATGTAGAACTCACGCTGGATGACGTAACCGGCGTGATCCATAACACGGCAGAGCGAGTCGCCCAGCGCGGCCCAGCGGCCGTGGCCGATGTGCATGGGGCCGACGGGGTTAGCGGAAACGAACTCGACCTGGGTCTTCAGGCCACCACCGACGTTGGACTTAGCGAAGTCCATACCCTTCTCGCGAGCCTCGCCAAAAATGGCATTCTTGACGGCAACGGAGAGGTAAAAGTTGATAAAGCCGGGGCCTGCGATCTCGACCTTCTCGATCGCGGGGTCCTCGGGCATATGGGCAACGATGGCCTCGGCGATCTTGCGCGGGGCGGAGTGGGCCAGCTTGGCGGACTTCAGGGCCATGGTAGAGGTCCACTCGCCATGAGAAGTGCCAGCCGGTCGCTCGATAGCGCAATCGTCAAGTTCAAATGCGGAAAGGTCGCCGGCCTCCTGGGCCGCAGCAAGCGCAGCGCGTACCAGCTCTTCAATCTTCTCGGGCATAGATCCTCCTTGTGTTAAAGCCCCCGAGCTCTTGGTCACTCGTAGGGCAAAAGCCAGAGTTTGTAGCACTCTATCACAAGCGACGGGCACTGTCGCAGGGTAAAGCTAATAGATATTGCATATGCACAAAAATGACTACAGCTTGTATGGAGTCACTCAAAGATGCCGGTCTGCCTGCAGATTATGCAGGCGTTGAAAATGCATAAAGGTGTGAATGAGCTGCGTCTGTTATCGAATACTCTTACCTATCAGAGTTGTGTGCTTTTCCTGCATAAAGTAAGGGTTTGCGCACGTCAGCGTGTTATTCTAGACATACGTAAATTCGTATAAGTTGGAGGTAGCATGTTCTCAATCGGTCAACACGTCATTCATCCGGGTCAGGGAGTCTGCACCGTCGTCGGTTTTAGGGACGACACACCGCAGCCCATGCTGTTGCTCGAGACCAAGCAGGGACATGCACAGACGATCCTCATGTACCCCGTGGCGCAGGCCGACCGTTTGCACGCCGCCATCTCTCAGCAAGATGCCGAGCACCTGCTGAGCCACTACGACGAGCTGGAGTGCGACACCTTTACCGAGCGCAACAGCTCACTTGAGGAGACGCACTTTAAGCAGCAGCTCAAGCTGGGCGCGCCCGAGACGGTCCGCGTGGCAAAAACCATGATGCACCGCATTCGCCAGGCCGAGAAAGCTGATAAAAAGCCCAGCTCCTACTACATGCGCGTACTCAAGGAAGCCAAGCGCCGCTCCATCGAGGAGTTCGCTGTGGCCTTGGGCGTCACCGAGGAGGACGCTGAAGCCCGCCTAGCCCAAGCCGCCCTCAACTAACTCATCCGCGCCAAAAACCACCACAAAGGGGACAGGCACCTTTGTGGTGGTTTTCTTGTTCTAGTAGTATTCATTCTTATCGATACCCACGAGCACAAGGAGTCCCCTATGGCAGAGCCGCTTACCGCCGGAATCACCCGCGACCGCGCGTTCGAACTGCTCAATGAGCACAACAAGGACCCGTTCCATATCACCCATGGCGAGACGGTCGAGGGCACTATGCGCTACTTTGCGCGCGAGTTCGACCCCGAGAACGAGGAGTTTTGGGGCATCGTCGGTCTGCTGCACGACCTGGATTGGGAGGAGCATGAGGACGACCCCATGAACCACACCATCTATGCTGCCGAGATTCTTGAGGGCGAAGGTGCGTCTCCCGAGCTCATTCGCGCCATCCAGACGCACACGTCGGACTTCAACACCTCGCTGCCCAAACCCGAGCTGCAGATGGAAAAGATCCTGTTTGCCTGCGATGAGCTCACCGGCCTGATCGGCGCCGCTGTCATCATGCGTCCGAGCAAGAGCGTCATGGACTTTACGACTAAGTCGCTCAAGAAGAAGTTCAAGGACAAGCGCTTTGCCGCCGGCTGCTCGCGTGACGTGATTTCGCAGGGCGCCGAGATGCTGGGCTGGGAGCTCCCCGAGCTCTTCGACCGCACCATCGCGGCCATGCAATCCTTCGCCCCCGACCGCGATACCTTCCAGGCCTAACCGCCCACGCCACTTAAAACCACCACAAAGGGAAAAGGCACCTTTGTGGTGGTTTTTGTTTGCGCGGGCGTTAGGGACGGACCTGGCCGGTGCCGCGGAGCTTGTATTTGTAGGTGGTGAGGGCCTCGGCGGCAAAGGGGCCGCGGGCGTGGAGCTTTTGGGTCGAGATACCGATCTCGGCGCCCAGGCCAAACTCGCCGCCGTCGGTGAAGCGCGTGCTGGCGTTGGCGTACACGGCCGAGGCATCGACCGCATCCAGGAAGCGCTCGCAAGCATCCGTGTCCTCGGCAACGATGGCCTCGGAGTGCATCGTGCCGTAGCGGTTGATGTGTGCGATGGCCTCATCCTCGTTTGCCACGACCTTCACGCTCATCTCAAGCGCCAGGTACTCGCGACCCCAGTCCTCCTCTGTCGCGGCGACGTAGTCATCGCCCTCCACAAAGCCGGCATCGGCGCATGCGGCGCAGGTTGCCTCGTCGCCGTGAATGAACACGCCGTGGTCATGCAGCACGGCCACGACCGCAGGCAAAAACGGATCGGCCACAGCACGGTCGACCAGCAGCGACTCGGCGGCATTGCACACGCCTACGCGCTGGGTCTTGGCATTAACGATAATGTTGAGCGCCTTATCAAAGTCGGCGGATTCATGCACGTAGATGTGGCAGTTGCCCGTGCCCGTCTCGATCACCGGCACAAGCGACTCGCGCACGCAGCGCTGAATCAGGCCCGCACCACCGCGCGGAATGAGCACGTCGACGATACCGCGGAGCTTCATAAGCTCGCCGGTGGCTTCGCGATCGGTGGACTCAATCATCGAGACGGCCTCGCGCGGGAAGCCCTTGGCCTCGAGCGCATCGGCCAGCAGCTCGGCGATCATGGCACACGAGTGATAGGCCAGCGAGCCGCCGCGCAGAATGCAGGCGTTGCCGGTACGGATGCAGATGCCTGCGGCGTCGGCCGTCACGTTGGGGCGCGCCTCGTAGACCATAGCGACCAGGCCCAGCGGCACACTCACACGGGTCAGGTCCACGCCGCTTGCAAGCACGCGGTGGTCGAGTACGCGGCCCACGGGATCGGGCAGCTCGGCGAGCTTTTCCAGGCCGGCGGCCATGCCCTCGACGCGCTCGGGCGTCAGCAGCAGACGATCGAGCAGTCCGGCCGAGGTACCCGCATCGCGCGCGGCGGACATATCGAGCTCGTTGGCGGCGACGATGGAGTCGACACCGTTGCGCAGTGCTGCGGCCATGGCGCGCACGGCCTCCTGGCGCTGCTCGTTGCTCGCCGTGGCAAGCGAGGCCGACGCTCCCTTGGCGGCAACGGCAAGATCGTGGACATACGTGGCTATATCGACCGACATGAGCGGCCCTTTCTCCTAGAAGTTTGCAACCATGGTAGCCGATTTGCGCATGGCCTCGCCCGCGGCGGTAGAATTGGTCAACCCGAAACACCGCAACGAACGGAAGACTCACATGGCCCTCATCACTTCGTACCACGTCCCCGGCCTTTACGTCGAAGACCACAGCATCGACGTCCCCCTTGACTGGCGCGGCCTGGAGCCGATGCTCCTGGCCGTCGGCAGCACCATGCGCCGCGGCACTATGCCGGCGCCCATCGCCGGCGCGCCCGAGAGCATCAAGCTTTTCTACCGCGTGGTTTGCGCGCCCGACCGCATCAACGACGATCTGCCGCTGCTCCTGTTTTTACAGGGCGGCCCCGGCGGCGAGAGCCCGCGTCCGCTGTCGCCCACAAGCGACGGCTGGATCGAGGAGGCCGTCAAGCACTTCCGTGTGGTCCTTCCCGACCAGCGCGGCACCGGACGCAGTAGCTGCGTGGACGGACGCACGATCAAGGCACTGGGTGATCGCGCAACGGCCGCCAGCGCCGATACAGCACGCTCGCAGGCGGATTTCCTCAAGCGCCATCTTGCCAGCTCCATCGTGCGCGATTTTGAGTACCTGCGCCTAGTGGGCTTTGGCGGCAAGCCGTGGGTCACGCTCGGCCAAAGCTACGGCGGTTTTTTGACGCTGAGCTACCTGTCGCTCTTCCCCGAGGGTGTGGCGGCGAGCTTTACCTGCGGCGGCATCCCCCACGTGCCGGCGAGCGCAAGCGAGGTCTACGCGCACACCTTCCCGCGCATGGCCGCCAAGACGCAGCAGTATTATGACCGCTACCCCGCTGACGTCGTGCGCGTGGCAGCCCTGGCCGATGCGCTTGAGGAGCAGAAGCCCGCGCTGCCCGACGGCTCGCCAATGACGGTGGAGCGCCTGCAGCTTATGGGCAGCGACTTTGGCATGAAGCCGAGCTTTGAGCGCATGCATTGGATTATCGATCACGCTTTTGTTGACGGCGACGGCACGCTGACCTGTGACGCCTCTGTATCTGACAGCTTTTTGATGCGCGCCTTCGAGCGCACCAACACGCGCACGAATCCGCTGTACTGGACGCTTCAGGAGTTCATCTACGCTGACGGCGACACTATGCCCATTCGCTGGGCCGCGGCAGAAGAGAAAGCTCATCGTGCCGAGTTCGACACCCTCGCGCGCCCGCTCATGTTTACCGGCGAGGCCATGTTCCCGTGGATGTTTGAGCAGATGCCCTGTCTCTTATACACATCTCCGAGCCCACGAGACGCGTAGTAATCTCGT
>UQSK01000073.1 GCA_900543605.1 uncultured Collinsella sp. | reverse complement strand
ATCTACACCTATTAAGTCGTCGGCAGCGTCAGATGTGTATAAGAGACAGCCACGCTCTCGATCACGCCACGCGCAATGTTCTCGCGCGGCTCACCGCGACCGATCAGACTGATGACCTCGCTTTCGGCAAACACGGTGCACATGCTGCTGATCTTGGTGGGTTCGCCGGAACGCGCCAGGTCGGCCATCTGTTGCTGGGAAATACCTAGGCGGTCGGCCATGATCTCCAAAAAGCGCCCCGTGCCGGCGGCGCACTTGTCGTTCATGGCGAACTTGGCCACGCGGCCACTTTTAAGCTGAATGACCTTGGTGTCCTGGCCGCCTACGTCAATCACCGTGCCGTGATCGCCAAACAGGCGCACGGCACCGGTGCCGTGGCAGGTGATCTCGGTCACGACCTTGTGCGCATAGGGCACGGCGACACGGCCGTAGCCAGTCGCGATCACGCGCGCGTCGTCGGCAGCCACGTCGTAGCCAGCCGCTGCCAGTGCCTCGCGCAGCCGCTCGGAAGCATCGACCGAGGAGAACCCGGTTGGCTGCACGCACGTCCACGCCACCGAACCCTCCCCGTCGACCACAGCAGCCTTGGCCGCCGTAGACCCGATATCGATCCCGATCCCTATCATGGCTCTCTCCCAATCTAAACATCAAAGGTAGCGGCGCGTTCAGGCGCCTTAGCTCTAGGTTTCTCAGGTGCCGGAGATTGCCCCGAAAGAGGAGCGCAGCGTACTTTGGGTACGCAAGCGACGGTTTGAGGGGCAAGATCCGGTGCCTGAGGAAGCTAGAGGGTTTCGATGAAGGCGGCGATGCGGGTCTCGATCTGACCCATGTCGCCGTTGCTGTAGTCGGTCTCGATCTTCATATACGGAATACCCGCACCCTCGACGGCCTCCTGCATGCGCGCGCTCTCAACGTTGAAGGTGTGGCAGGCCTGTAGCACGCTCTCTACCACGCCATCGACATGGTACTTCTCGCACATGGTCAGTGTGTTCTCCATGCGGCCGTCGTTAGGCGTCATGACCGAGCAGTTGATATCCAGGTAACGGTCGGCGATGGCGCGCAGAATGTCGGGCGCGTCCGGGTCGATCATCATAGCCGCTGTGCGCTCGCCCGAGCAGTCGTCCATGCACACGACCACACCGCCGTTGGACTCGATGGTGCGACCGATCTTGTTGATTACGCCACCCACTGGGCAGCCGGTGATCAGAATGCGCTTGGCATCCGCCGCAACCGGGCGCTCGCCCGCGTCGTAGGCCTCGCGCAGCTTGACAACCTTTTGCTCCAGCTGCTGCGTATAGGCCTCGATATCAAAGCTGAACGTACCGGCAAACATGGTACTCATCAGGTCGACGCCGCTCATGGCCGCCGGCTGGTTGGCCTGCAGCGCAAACATTTCGAGCTGGGCCGCACGCAAGCGGTTGCGACGACGAACGGCAGCGCGCAGGTCATCGTCGGTAATCGTGATGCCGTAGAAACCCTCGAGCTCCTCCTTGAGCAGGCGGCACTCCTCGTACCAGCCTTCACGCTCGTAGGCGCGATCGCGGCCCTGCGGAAGATGCAGAATGTGCGTGCGCTTGAGCTCGTTGAGTAGCTCGTACATCTTCTTCTTGCCGTCGCAGGTGGTCTCGCCGATGATCATGTCGCTAAAGTACGTAAACGGGCACTTTTGCGAATAGGCAAAACCATACGTAGACTTGATGAGCGGGCACAGGTTTGCCGGCAGCACCTTCTCGGCCTCGGGAATCACCTCGTCGGACGTGCCGCACAGCGCCACGCTCGCAGCCCCCGCGGCATCGATAATCTCGAGCGGCGTGTAGCTGCACAGAAAACCGACCAGGCGATTACCCGCCTGCTTATAATCCTTGACGCGAATAAACGCCGCCTTGCGTTGCTCGTTGAACTCCTCAAACGTGGACGGCAACGGCTGCTCAATATTTTCCGACATATAACTCCTTAACAAACCTTTTAACCAACCAAGGAAACGGCTTTCCCAGGTGCCCGAGGTTGCCGTGAAAGAGGAGCGCCGCGTACTTTGGTATGCAAGCGATGGTTTGAACGGCAAGATCGGGTGCTTGGGGAAGCCGCTGGACCGGATAGCCCTAAATGGTTTCCAAGAAAGCCTCAATCCTGGTTTGCAGTTGGCCTGCATCCTCGCCGGCGTAGTCGGTCGTGATGTGCATAAACGGGATGCCGGCCTCTTCGGCGGCCTTCTCCACGGCAAACGACTCCATCTCGTAGAGCGTGCAGAACTGCAAGGCCACGTCGACGATGCCGTCGGCATGCAGGTCCTTGGCCATCTGGACAATGTCCTTCATACGCTGGTCGTTGGGCGTAAAGACGGCGCAGTTGATCTTAAAGTAGCGCTCGGCGATGGCGTCGAGCATCTCGTCAACCGTCTCACCGGACTCGTCGACCAGGTCCTTGTAGTAGCGCGAGCCCGTGCAGGACTCCTCGCCCACCACGACGCCGCCGGCCTTCTCGATGAGGTTGAACAGCTTCCAGTTGGGCACGGCCATGGGCGTACCGGTGTACAGGATGCGCTTGGTGCCCTTGGGCGCCACACCCTCGCCGGCCTCAACGCGCTGCTCGCACTCAGCCGCCATTTCGTTGATGGCGCCGGTCAGACGCGGCGTGTCATCCATAAAGGCGGCCTGAACGGTCAGCAGGCTGTCGAGACCGCTGATGGGCGCCGGATCGGCAGCGCGGGTCGCAGCCAGACGCTGCAGGGCGCGACGCTTCTCGTTGACGGCGTGGATGGCAGCCTTCAGGCGCTCAGGCGTAATCTTGACGCCACACTCTTCCTCGATCTTGTCGGCGAGCTTCTTGACCTCGGCCTTCCAGGTCACGAGCGTCGACTCGTCGTGTACGTTGGGAATATCCATGACGTACATGTTCTTTTGCGTGGCAAAGAACTCGTAGGCCTTCTTCTTGCCGTCGCAGGTGTTCTCGCCCACCACCAAGTCGCTCGACTCAATGTAGGGGCAGACCTCGCCCAGCTTAAAGCCGGCAAAGCTCTTGATGAGCGGGCAGGTGTTGCGCGGCAGGTGCTCCTCGACCTTATCGGTTGCCCAATCGGCACCCGAGCACAGACCCACGGGGATACCGTCGCAGGCGAGCACAATCTCCTCGGGCACGTAGACGCAGAAGCTGCCAACAATCTTGGTGGCCTCGCCGGCCTCCTTCTTGTCGAGCATCTCCTTAATTCGGCCGCTGTGGATGTTGGTGGCGACAAAATCCAGGTAGGACGTGGACTTGGGGCGATTGTTCTGCGTCAGGAACATATCGCCGTACATCTGGCCCACGGCGCCCAGCAGCATGTCGTGGTCGGCAAGATTCATGCCGAGGCTCTCCCACATCGGATGGAAATCAAATTCTTCAGCCATGACGGTTCCCCTCTCGAACCAAAAATGAATAGCTACGGTATTGCTGCACGGTGGGTGGCGAAAACCCAGCCGCGCCTAAACCCGGAATTTTGGGGAACCTGCTTTGCGGTCGATTATTTAGTTGCGCGTCGTCTCTCCCGGAGCCGTGAACATACCTGCTCATATGCGACTCCGAGCCGTATACAGGGCGCGCGCGGCAACGCGGCGAATGTATGTCGTCTGCGGCATGTGCGCACCCTCCTCTACAAGTTGAGGTCAACTATATCAACGGTCGTCGACCATGCGAACACCGTTGACATTCGTACGACAGCCTCGTGTGCCGTCGTTTAATAAATAATTATCTTAATTGATAAGAGTTTGCCATCCCTCATTCGGCGCGCGGCAAGACAAAGCCGCCGAGGCTTATATCCCCGACGGCATTACCCGGCGCTATCGACAAACCAAGTGGATTCTACTCGCATCGAAGTGCATGCGCAGCGTCTCGCCTGCTTGCGGCAGCTCGTCGACAGGCACGCCCACCTTGTTGACCTTCCACTGCAGACGCGTGGGCGCACCAGCGCGCGGCACGTCCAGCAGCACCAGGCGCTCAAAACGCGAATCGCTCACGCGGGCCACGTGCAAATCATAGCTGTTGCGTCCCCGCTCCGCGCGATTGTCAACATGGAAGTAGCTTGCGCGAATGCCCAGGTACGCTGCATTATCGGGAACCTCGCGACCCACATTAAAGGTCATGCCCCAGTCGAGGGCCTCAACTTCTTCGTCGCCGATCTTGCGCGCCCGGCTTGTGTTCTTGCAGCCCGTCAGGCGCAGTGCCGCCAGCGTCTGCGGACGGCGGACCACGTCCTCGACGGAGCCGATCTCCTCAACATGCCCGTCGTGCATCACGCAGATGCGCCCGCACAGGCGGCACGCTTCGTCGATGTCGTGGCTCACGTAGAGCACGGTGCGGTTGCATACATCGAACAGGTCGAGCATGTTCTGTTCGAGGGCGCTCTTAAGATAGGAATCGAGTGCGCTCATGGGCTCGTCGAACATAAAAATGCCCGGATGCGCCGCCACCATGCGGGCAAGCGCCACACGTTGTTGCTGACCGCCCGAGAGTCGCGCGGGATAGCGGTCGGCAAAATCGGACAGACCGAAAATGCCCAGATAGCGCTCGGCGAGCTTTTTGCGCGCGGCGGCGTCGCCCGCATCCTTTACACCGGCGCATACGTTATCGGCCACCGTCATGTTGGGAAACAGCTGATAGTTTTGGAACAGCAGGGCGCATTTTCGCTCCTGGGGCGACAGGTTGATGCCCGTCGCCGAGTCAAAAAAGGTCACGCCGTTGACGACGATCTTGCCCTCGTCGGGCGTCTCCACGCCGGCGATGCAGCGCAGCGTACAGCTCTTGCCGCAACCCGAGGCACCGAGCAGCGCCACACGATCCTCGCCGGCCTCGAGCTGCATGTCGAGCATAAACCCGGGATAGCGCTTTTTGATATCCAGAACGAGCGACATGGCCTATCGACCTCCCTGCAAAGCGGCATCATCGCGCATGAGCTCGGCCAGCGCCTCGCGATCGATACGCAAGGCATCGCCGCCCGCCGGGTCGAGCGAATCGCCCTGTCCGGCAAGATCTTTGATCCGCTTGCGCTCCGCACGGGAAAGGCCCCGCTCGCGATACTTTTGCGAATGAGCGGTGTACATATTGATGAACAGGATGACCAGGAAACTGAACACGATTACGACGATGACCCAAAAGAGCGCCACCGACGTGTTGCCGCCCATCCACTCAAAGTAGATGGCGATGGGGATGGTCTGGGTAATGCCGGCGTAGTTGCCCGCAAAGAACAGGGTGCAGCCAAACTCGCCCATGGCACGCGCGAAGGCGAGCACCGTGCCGGCGGCAATCGAGGGCCAGCCAAGCGGCATCATGAGCTTGGCAAAGATGCGACGTTCGGTCCATCCCAAGGTTCGCGCGGCGTCGAGCATCTGCGTGTCGAGGCTCTCGAAGGCTCCGAGCGCCGTGCGGTAGACCAGGGGAAACGACACCACCACGGCGGATATCACCGCCGCGGGCCACGTAAAGACGATCGAGATGCCATGCGCGATAAGCCACCGACCGACCCCGGTCGATCGACCAAACAGCATGAGGAGCAGAAAGCCGCAGACCGTGGGCGGCAGCACCATAGGGATGGTAAAGACCGAGTCGAGCAGGCCCTTGATACGGCTCGTAGTACCCATGGTCTTCCATGCGGCAAACAGGCCCAGCGCAAAGGAGATCAGCAGGGCGAGGCCGCTCGTTTTGATAGACACCCAAAACGGACGGTAGTCGATGTCGCCCAAAAAGGAGGCCAAGGAGGTCAAGGGGCCCTGCTCATCCCGCAACACGACAGACGATGCCTCTACCATTTGAGCGCTATCAAGCCAACGCGCGCCGCCCTTGGCATCACCCGAGGCTGATGCAATCACCACATAGCGGTCCCCATCCGCACCGCGCTCGTCAAAGCTATAGGTATACCCGCCGGCATCAAACGTTGTTTCCGCCGTGACATACCAAGGAAGATCCACGTCCCCCAGCTGCGCACCTCCCATGCAGTTTGCGCTGTCGAGCTCACAGACGAGGGCCTTGAGACCCGATACGCACTCGTTGTCCTGCGGATCCAACCCATACTTCTCGACCGCCTTGGGCGATATCCACACCACAACGCGATCGGCGGCAGGCGCCACTACAAGGTCCACGTCCTCGTCAACGGGAAACCGGTAGCCCTCAGGCTGGCCCTCCATGGCACGAGCGGTCCCCTTGGCCAACCGCTCAAAACCTTCGATCCCATAGGAAAGCCCATGAGCGGTCGCAGCAACCTGGGCCCCGTGCTCAGCGTCCCCGGCAAACGCAAATCCCGGCACCCAGCAAAGCGCGAAGGTCAAAGCACAGGCGACAAGCATGCGGAATCTATTAAGCACGAAAAGCTCCAAGCGAATACAAGGACGAAGTGAAAAACAAAACGATGGAATTATCGCGCCAAGCCGCACTACGCGGAAAGCTCAAAGCCGTACTTGGCCCAAATCTTCTGGGCCTTCTTGTTGGTCAGGCAGAAGTCGATGAACGCCTTGGCCTTGTCGGCGTGCTCGGAGCTCTCGGCAACGGCACCCGGGTACACGATGGGCTTGTGCGAGTCCTCGGGGCACACAAAGGCTTCCTCGATGCCGTCGTAGCGGAAGATGTCGGAGCTGTAGACAAAACCAGCCACGCAGTCGCCCGTAGAGACGTAAGACGCAGCAGTGCCGACCTTGTCGGCCAGGGCCACCTTGTCGGCGATCTCGGGAGCATACTCGCCGTCGTCGCCCTCGGTACCGGTGTAGAGGCCCACGGAGGCCAGGGCCTGGTTGGCGTACTTGCCGGCGGGGACGGTCTTGGCGTCGCCAATGGCAATCTTACCGTCCAGATTCGCGACGTCGGCGATGGCCTCGACCTTAGTATCGGAGCCCTCGGCGCGAATGATCACGAGGTCGTTGACGAACATGTCCTCACGCGTGTCGGCATCGACGAGCTCGGCGGCTTCGGCGTCGTCCATGGTGCCCTTGGAGGCCGTGATGAGCACGTCGACGGCGGCACCGGCACGCATCTGCTCAACGAGGTCGCCGGAGGCCTTAAACTGCGTGTCGGCAAAGGTGGTGCCGGTCTGCCCGGTGTAGAGCCTGTCTCTTATACACATCTCCGAGCCCACGAGACGCGTAGTAATCT
>UQSK01000072.1 GCA_900543605.1 uncultured Collinsella sp. | reverse complement strand
TCTACACCTATTAAGTCGTCGGCAGCGTCAGATGTGTATAAGAGACAGGAGCATGCCGGTGATGATGCTCGGCTCGCGTAGCAGACCTGCCTGCTCGCGAAAAGTGGCGGGCTCGTCGGTTTGCCCAGCGCGCGGCATAAACATCACGAGTGCTCCGCAGATCAGAACGGCAAAGGTCAGCGTGCCGTACATGGCTACGTGCCAATCGAGCGTGTCGGCCACAAACTTGCCAATCGAGGTCACAAAGACCATCGCCACGGAAAACGCGCCGTACACGACCGAGATTGCAAGCGAAGTTTGCTGCGGGGACAGCAACTCGGGGATGTACGTCACGCCCACGGCGAGCAGTGCGCCCGAGACGGAGCCCAGGACAATGCGCGAGATAAAGAGCACCTGGAAGTTGGGCGCCAACGCCATGACCAGGTTGCCGAGCACAAAGACGATGCTGTAGCACACGAGCAGCTGGTAGCGGCGGAATCGCCCCGTGCTGAGCGCAAGCACCGGCGTGGCGATAGCGTAGACGAGCGCGAACACGCTGATGAGCTGGCCCGCGGTGGCAAGCGAGATGCCGAGTTCCGTTGCCAAGTCGCTTTCGATGCCGATAACCACGAACTCGGAGCAGCCGAGCGAGAATCCCAACAGCACGAGCAGCGCCAGGCAGAGCTTGGTGCGCGCGGGGGAGAGCGCGGCGGCGGTTGACTTGCTTTTAGGCGTGGTTGCGGCGGTCAAGGTTGTCACTCCAATGTCGCATGAATAAGCGGGATTCAATCCCTGCAACTCTAACAGAATGTGACAAAGAGACAGTCCCTTTGTCACATTGCGCTGCCAGCCAGTCGCCCAAACCATCACAACATTCGGCGAAAATCTCAAAAACGAGGAAAAGCGTCGAATGTTGTGATGGTTTTCCTGTCTGCGCCGGCGAGCTCCAGCGCTGTCTGGGGGTATAAGGCTAGCAAGTGTTTATTTGCGAGGCCTAAGGGGCGCCCCGTATGGATATCGATAACTTTGAATGGTGGTATAGCGAGGGCGAGGCTCCGGACGAGGAGTGGGACGAGCCCGCGCCGTGTGACGTGTCGAGCGACGAGGACGAGACCGGCAACGATGCCGTCGAGACGGACGCCGCTCCCGACTCCGCCGAGCCCCTGACCTTTGAGCAGGCTTGGGCCCAAGCCGAGGCCGACGAGGCTAAGGCCGATGCCACGGCCACGCTCGGCGAGCCGGCGGACATGTCCATCTCGCCGGCCAAGACCCCGCAGCCGCGCCATAACATCGACCCCGGCAGCACGGCATCCTTCAGCATACTCGACGTGCCCGCGCAGGGTGCCCGGGCGCCCGCGCCCACGCATCGTCCCGACTTGGCTCGCGAGGAAGATGCTGGCCGCCGCTCACCACTCGGTCCCATCCTCATCGCCTTCATGGCCGGCGTCATCGCTTGCTCGGCGATCGGAAATGTCTGGAGCCATGTGGAGCAACAGCGCAAAGATGCCGCCAAGGTCGAGATGTCTGTCGAGCAATCGCTCAGCCGCACGCGCTCGGTGCATGTGTCGGTCGAGGTCAAGGACGGTGCGACATGGGACACCGCCCGCGGCGACAGCCAGATGCTCATCCACATCGTGGGCCGCACACTCAGGGGGCAGGCGATTGACGAGTACCAATATGTCAACTCCGCTGGCGACGGCATCGAACTCAAGCCCGGCGACTACGAGCTCACGGTCGACGAGCCGCCCGTCGCCACCGATGGCACGCGCTTCCGCGCCTCAAAGCGCATGGTCCCCGTGAGCTTTAACTCGCAGGCGCCCGATACGGTCGACAGCACACCGCAGGGCGGGTTCGACCTTTACGCAATCGCTCAATAACTGCGCCTGCCGCCTCTCCGTGCCGCCAAGAGTGGCACAATAGCCCTCGACACTATTGTTTACTTTTGGAGGAAGTAGCATGTCCACCGTCACCACCATCAAGCGCGGCGGCCTCACCGCGGCCATCGATTCCATGGGAGCCCAGCTCACGAGCCTTGCCCTCGACGGCAACGAGTATCTATGGCAGGGCGACCCCGCCTTTTGGGGCAAGCATGCGCCCATTCTGTTCCCCATCGTGGGATCGCTGCGCAACAACACGGCGACGTCTGCAGCCGGCACCTGCGAGATGCCGCGCCACGGACTCGCGCGCATTGTCGAGCACAAGCTGGTCGAGGTCTCCGAGGACGACTCCTCGGTAACTTACGAGATCACCGATACGCCCGAGTCGTTCAAGGCCTTCCCCTTCCACTTTAAGCTCAACATGACCTATGCCCTAACCGGCGACGCCACGCTCACGCAGACCTTTGCCGTCACCAACACCGGCGACGTGGACCTGCCGTTCTCGGTGGGCGGCCACCCCGCGTTTAACGTACCGGCTCCCGGTGCCGAGGACGAGGCATTCGAGGATTACGAGCTGGCGTTTACCGAGGCTTGGACCAACGAGGCCCCCATCATCACGCCCGATGGCCTCATGACGTTCGAGGGCAGCTACAAGGCGCCCGATAACTCTGACGTGCTGCCCATCACGCACCGCAGCTTCGATAACGATGCCATCATGTTCACCGATACTCCGGGCTCCACGCTCACGCTGCGCGGCCGCAAGTCGGGCCACGGCGTCAAGATCGACTTTGAGGGCTTTAAGTACATCGGCGTGTGGTCTGCCGCCAACGACGCCCCGTTTGTGGCGCTCGAGCCTTGGACCGGTCACACCACCATGGACACCGAGGACGACGTTTTTGAGCACAAGGCCAACACCATTACGCTGACGCCGGGCGAGACGGACGTCCGCAGCTTTAGCGTCACCCTGCTCTAGAGGTTCCGTCGTTCTAACGAACGGCGGACCGGTCGACGCTGCACACCGTCCAGAGCGACAATTTGGCATAAAAAAGGCAAGGCATGACCAGAAGGTCTATGCCTTGCCTTTTTATGCCAAGTGGTGCATGGGGGACAGGTTGCTTTGCGCCAATCGTCCTCGTGTGTCTATTAATTTTTCGCGCACATGCCGCGCTGCTGGTTGCGGGCGTATATCCTGTCTTATTGTCAGTAACGCAAAATAGGGAAGGCACCAGATGCAACCTCGGCAACAGCGCGGCATGCAGACCCAGCCGGTATGCAGCCGTCGCATCTTTTTGGGTAGCGCTCTCGCTGCGAGCGCTTCCGTCGTCGCCGGCGCGCTCGCCGGCTGTCAGCGCCCGTCCACGCTCAAGGTGGTTCAGCCCACGACGGGCGGCGGTCGCGACGACCTGTCCGATTCCGTGATCGGCAAGGACAAGATCCGCATTGGCATGGAAGCGGCCTACGCCCCGTACAACTGGCAGGTTTCCGAAGCCAGTGAGTACACCATCCCCATCGACAACGTGCAGGGCGCCTATGCCGATGGCTACGACGTGCAGATCGCCAAGATCGTCTGCAAGGCCCTCGGTGGCGAGCCCGTTGCCGTCAAGCAGAGCTTCTCGGGCCTCATCGATTCGCTCAACAACGGCCAGATCGACCTCATCATCGCCGGTATGAGCGCCACGCCCGAGCGCGAGGAGTCCGTCGGCTTCTCCGACCCGTACTTCATTGGCTACTTTGGCCTGTTCGTAAAAGAGGGTTCTCCCTACCAAAACGCCACCAAGCTTAGCGACTTCAGCGGTGCCACGGTGCTTGGCCAAAAGGACACCATGCTCGACACTGTCATCGACGAGATCCCGGGCGTTGTGCACAAGAACCCGGTTGACTCCGTCCCCACGGTGTTCTCGAATCTGCTGCAGGGCACGTGCGACGCCGTGACCTACAACACCGAGAACGAGAAGGGCTATATGGCCCAAAACCCGGGTATCGTGCCGATTCAATTTGCCGAGGGCGAGGGCTTTAAGCAGGAGGTCGCGGCAAACGTCGGCTGCCGCAAGGGCTCGGATAAGCTGCTTAAGCTCATCGACAAGACGCTCAAGGGCGTCAGCCAAGAGGAGCGCGACCAAATGTGGGACGCGTGCCTCGATCGTCAGCCGGCATAGGGAGGCAGCATGAAAACCATCAATCGTCTGGCCTCCTTCATCAAGGCCGACCACCGTTATGTGTACCTGGGCACGAGCGTTATCGCGGCGCTCGGCCTGGCGTTTAGCCAACGCAATCCTACGCCGCTGAGCTTCTTGGCGCCTACGGGCGTGTTCCAAGACTGCCTCTGGGCAATCCTTTGGGCCTGGCTCGTCGTGTCGGCGGCGGCGCTCGTCACCAAGCTCATGCACTGGAACGACTATCGCGAAACGTCGCCGTTTGCTTCCGACCGCTTCCGTCGCGGCGCGCGCCTGGGCAGCTATGTCGTCGTTGCCATCGCGGCGATCTTCTTCGTCGACCGCTGCGTCATGTCGTTTATCGACCTGGTGCAGGTGAGCATCGTCTCGGACTCCAACCCCAGCGACTTTTTGTCGAGCCTGGTCTACATGACCTATAAGAGCGGCGACTTCTTTGTCCGCGGCATCGAGATCACCATCGCGCTTGCTACCTTTGGCACGATCATCGCCTTTTTCCTGGCGCTGGTCTTTGTGTTCCTGCGCATCCAGACGTTCGACCGCGTGGACAATGACCTCACGCGCTTCTTTAAGAGCATCGGCCGCGGCTTTGCGACCGTCTACTCCACCGTCGTGCGCGGCACGCCCATGATGGTCCAGGGCCTGCTCATCTATTACGCGGGCTTTACCGTTCTGCGTGGCATGGGCTTCGAGACCGCCCAGGCCAACCAGATTTGGAGCACCTTCACCGCCGGCCTCGTCACCATTTCGCTCAACTCCACCGCTTACATGATGGAGGTCCTGCGCGGCGGCATCGAGTCCATCGATCCCGGCCAGGCCGAGGCGGCGCGCTCGCTGGGTCTGTCGCAGTGGCAGGCCATGCGCAAGGTCGTGTTCCCCCAGGGCATTAAAAACGCGATCCCCGCGCTCACCAACGAGCTCATCATCAATATCAAGGATTCGTCGGTGCTTTCGGTCATCGGCGTGTTCGACCTTATGTACGCTACTACCACGGTCGCCGGCGTGTACTACCGCCAGATGGAGGTCTACTGTGTGGCGCTCGTGGTCTACCTGATCCTGACGCTCGTGGCGAGCCGTCTGCTCGAGGCCTTTGGCAAAAAGCTCGGCGCCGAGGCCTCGGCAACGCTGCCCAGCTCCAACTAGGCTCAAGACGAGGAGAATCATCATGGCAGATACCGCCACTACCGGCACCGCGGCCGCCGCACAGACCAAT
Organism: uncultured Collinsella sp.; assembly: GCA_900543605.1. Taxonomy (GTDB): domain Bacteria; phylum Actinomycetota; class Coriobacteriia; order Coriobacteriales; family Coriobacteriaceae; genus Collinsella. The sequence continues at coordinate 1,872 of UQSK01000072.1, read as the reverse complement.
GAGCCGCTCATCCGCGTCGAGGGCCTGCGCAAGAGCTTCGGCTCGCTCGAGGTGCTTAAGGGCATCGACCTGTCCGTTAACCCCGGCGAGGTCGTTACCATTATCGGCGCCTCGGGCTCGGGCAAGTCGACCTTCCTGCGCTGCCTCAACCTGCTCGAGACTCCGGACGCGGGCCATATCTGGTTTCACGGCCAGGACCTTACGGCCGAGCGCTGCAACATTAACAAGCTGCGTGAGGACATCGGCATGGTGTTCCAGGGCTTTAACCTGTTCAACAACATGGATGTGCTCGACAACTGCACGCTCGCGCCCGTCACGCTCAAAAAGATGAGCAAGGCCGAGGCCGAGAAGGTCGCGATGGAGCATCTGACGAGCGTGGGACTCGAAAAGTTCGCGCACGCCGCCGTGGGCCGTCTGTCCGGTGGTCAAAAACAGCGCGTGGCCATCGCTCGTGCCCTGTGCATGAATCCGCAGATCATGCTGTTCGACGAGCCGACCTCCGCGCTCGACCCCGAGATCGTGGGAGAGGTGCTCGAGGTCATGCGCAAGCTCGCCGCCGATGGCATGACCATGGTCGTCGTCACGCACGAGATGGCTTTTGCCCGTACGGTGTCCGACCGCGTGGTCTTTATGGACAAGGGCGTGGTGCTCGAGGACGCCGCGCCGGCCGAACTCTTCGGCAACCCCAAACACCAGCGCACCCGCGAGTTCCTCTCGCGCTATCTCGAGGACAAATAACCGACCGCAAACTCGTGAACGACGGGGCCGCTCCGGTGGGGCGGCCTTTGTCGTCACAATCGAAAGGATGTTATGGCCGAGGTTTGGCGCTTCTTTGCGCACGAGGATGATTTTGCCGATATCGACGAGGTCGGCGCGTGCGAGCGCCTGGGCCGCGTGCTGTCGTTTCCGACGATTTCGAGCATGGATGCCCAGACGGTGGACTGGCAGGCGTTTGCCGACCTGCGCGCCTATATGCAGCAGGCCTGGCCGCGCGTGTTTGCGGCGGGCGAGGTCGAGCTCATCGACCATTCGCTGCTCGTGACGCTTGCCGGCACCGACCCCGCCCTCAAGCCGGTCATGCTCATGGGCCACATGGACGTGGTTCCCGTGGTGCCGGGCACCGAGACGGACTGGACGCACGATCCCTTTAGCGGGCACGTGGACGACACCTATATTTGGGGTCGCGGCGCCATCGATATGAAAGACCAGGTTGCGGGCATCTTGGAGGCCGTTGAGTATGCGCTGGCGCACGGCTGGCAACACGAACGAACGCTGCTGCTGGCCTTTGGCCAGGATGAGGAGACCACGCAGTACGGCGCGGGTGCCATTGGTCGCGCGCTCGAGGAGCGTGGCGTTGAGCTTGAGTACCTGATCGACGAGGGCGACTATCGTATCGTTGCGGCTGCCGAGTACAGCGCAGGTGAGGGTTGGCTTATGCATGCCGATCTTGCCGAGAAGGGCTATGCCGATATCGTGCTCAGGACGAAGAGCGAAGGCGGGCATTCTTCCAACCCTTACGGCGGCACGTCGCTCGAAGTGCTCAGCCGCGCTATTGCCGCGATTTGCGATATCGAGTGGCCGGCGCGTGTGACCGACCTGCTTGCCGCGCAGCTCGTCGAGCTGGGGCTTTATACCGCAGACGAGATTGCTGCCAGCAAGGATGCCATCGTGCGCGACTGCCTCGCCAGCAAAAAGCTGTACCCGCTTGTAACCACCACCTGCGCGCCCACGCAAATCGAAGGCGGCAGTACCGGTGCCAACGTAATGCCGCAGGATATGTGGGCCAATATCAACTTCCGCATGCTCGAGGGCACGAGCGTGGCCCTGTCTCTTATACACATCTCCGAGCCCACGAGACGCGTAGTAATCTCG
>UQSK01000071.1 GCA_900543605.1 uncultured Collinsella sp. | reverse complement strand
GATTACTACGCGTCTCGTGGGCTCGGAGATGTGTATAAGAGACAGCCTTATATCCGGCCCCTCCGTCCGGGGACCGCGCCGTACCAGCTACAGCGTCATGTTTGGATCGGCGTCGACGTCGAACGGCGAGATTTCACCTCGGTCGAATTTACGGCGGGCGACCTCCGCGATCATGGCTGCGTTGTCGGTACAGGCAGACAAGGGCGGCACCGTTACGCGAATCCCCTGACGCCCAAGCTTCTTGATCATCATCTCGCGCAGATGCGGGTTGGCCGAGACGCCGCCACCAATGCAGTATTCCTTGCATCCGGTAGCGTGCAATGCGTTTTTGGCCTTCTTGTACTGCACGTCAAAGACAGCTGCCTCAAACGAAGCTGCCAGATCGGGCAGGTGAATCGTGCGCCCGGCCTTGGTCTCCTGTTCAATGTAGAGCGTCACAGCGGTTTTAAGGCCCGAAAGCGAGAAGCGATAGTCTCCTCTGCTGTTAAGCGCACGGGGGAAATCGATCGCCTTGGAGTTGCCCGTCTCGGCCAGCTTGGAAATGATGGGGCCACCGGGATAGCCCAGACCCAATGCCTTGGCTACCTTGTCGAAGGCCTCGCCCACAGCGTCGTCGAGCGTCTCACCGAGCACCTCGTAGTCGCCCCATGCCTTTACGTGCACGAGCATGGTGTGCCCGCCCGAGACAAGCGTGAAGATGAACGGCGGCTTGAGGTCGGGCTGCGCCAGCAAGTTGGCAAACAGGTGCCCCTCCAGATGGTTGACGCATACGAGCGGCTTACCGGCAGCGTAGGCAAAGCCTTTGGCAAAGGCAACGCCCACCACGAGGGCGCCCACCAGGCCCGGACCCTGTGTCACGCCCACGGCGGCAAGCTCGCTGGGGGCAATGGCTCCACCCTCAAGACCAAGCGATGCTGCGACATCCTCGAGCGCCGCATCCACGACACTCACAATCACCTCGACGTGTTTGCGCGAGGCGATCTCGGGCACCACGCCGCCAAAGCGGGCGTGAAAATCAATCTGCGTCGACACCTGGTTGGCCAGCATATTGCCATCCGCATCGATAATCGCCACGGCCGTCTCGTCGCAGGAACTCTCGATAGCGAGCACTAGGCGGCGGCGCTCAATTTCGGCACGCTCCCCCTCGGAGCGCCCAGGAGCAGGCAGCGGCCATACGCGCTGCTCTGCCGCCGTCGGCTCGGGCGAGGCGTTATCGACCGGAAGCACGAGGGGCAACGGCGCCGTCATGACGATGGCGTCCTTGCCGGCACCGTAGTAGCCGCGACGACGGCCCGCCTCGGTAAAGCCCAGGGCGGCATAGAGTGCAACCGCGTCCTCATTGCCGTCCTCGACCTCGAGCGAGGCCGTCGTGCAACCGAGCATCTGGGCGTCATAGCTCACGTGCGACAGCAGCTTGCGGGCAATGCCCTCACGACGATGCGCCGGATCGACGGCAACGTCCATGATCTGCACGTCACCATCGACAACCATACCGCCGGCAAGGCCCAGGAGCTGACCGTCATCGTGCGCAACCCACCAGCTGCGCGGAGCGGCAACGTCCTGGCCCAGCTCGGACAGGAACATGCTCGGGGTCCACGCCTCGTGCCCAGCGCCTTCAAAGCAGGCTGCCTCCAGCGCGCTCGCGCCCTCGGCATCAGCTGCACCCATGGGGCGGAACTGCAGATGGCGACCGGCGAGCTCATCGGCCACGCCCGTAATTTCACTCTGTGCGCTCTCGGCAAGCCCAAGACGCCTGCGCTCGTTTTCCTCGGCATCCGAAAGACGCGTATAGATCGGCAGGATGCGGGCCGGATCTCCGTCGCCCGCAGCATGCGCAAGGAGCAGGCCCTCACCCGAAGGCCACCACAGGTCGCGCTCCACGCAGCGGGCGGTCTCCTCCTCATGCAAAAGCTTGCCGTAACGTACCAAGCCGTCGCCCGTCAGCCTCATTTGATCCCAGTCGGTGGCCTCGCGCCACTCATCGAGCGCCATGGCTGCCTTGACCACGCTCTCACGCTCAAACTGACGCTCGGGGCCTTCGTCCCCCAGCACATACAGCGCCGGGTACACCTCGCCGCGCATGGCGTCAGCAAGAACACCAAGCTTGCCGCGCACGCCGGCCTTCCATGCCGTCCAGGCGCAAGCATCGAGCGTCGACACGCCCAGCAACGGCACATTGGCACCGCGCGCCAGACCCTTTGCTGTGGAGATGCCGATACGCACGCCCGTAAACGAGCCGGGACCGCGACCGACCACATAACAGCCGACATCGCTGCAATCCAGGCCGGCCTGCTTCAGTACGCCATCAACAGTATTCACGAGCTCCACATTGGCATGGCGGCGACACAGATGGTCGCCACTCACCAGCTTCGCCTCGCCCGTCTGTGCGTCACGCCAGCTTACCGCGCAGGCAAGCATATCAGTCGAAGTGTCGAGCGCCACCACCGGCGCGTTGTCCCTATGCAAGCTCATCTTGTACAGCCCTATCAATCAAATCGGAAAGCTCCGTCGCACGCTCGCCGTGAGCCTCAAGCGTGATCGTTCGCACGTCGCTGTTGTCCTCGTCACGCTTAAGCGTCACCGAAAGATACTCGTCGGTCAGCTCATCCTGGAACTGCTCGCCCCACTCCAGCAGGCAAGCTCCCTCATAGCCCAGCACGTCAAAAATGCCCGTATCCTCAAGCTCGTAGGCATGCTCCAGGCGGTACAGGTCAAAGTGGAACAGCGGAATGCGGCCCTGGTCATGAACGGCCATGAGTGCGAACGTGGGGCTCGTTACCATATGACCGTCGCCCAAGCCGCGAGAAACGCCCTTGGTAAAGTGGGTCTTCCCCACCCCCAGGCCACCGGTCAAAATCAACACGTCACCGTCTTCCAGGCATGGCGCAACCAACTCGCCAAAATGCTCGGTATCGGCAGCACTAGCCGTTTTGTAAGTGCCTACCCCCAAGCGCTCCAGGGACATATACGCTCCTTATTATTCCGAGGCGGCGTCTGGTGCGGGATGTCGCTCCAGATAGTCGCCCAGCATCTTAAAGTCTTCCTCCAGCAGCTCCTGCCACGCCGGGTTACGCAAGGCAGCCGCCGGGTGGAACGTGGGCATCACCACAAAATGCCCCATCTGATGGAACCTGCCGCGCAGCTTGGTGATGCCGATCTCGGTCTTAAGCACAAAGTGCGTCGCGGGGTTGCCGAGCGTCACGATAATATCAGGCCAGATGCTTCGAATCTGCTCACGCAAAAACGGCGAGCAAGCCAGCACTTCCTCGGGACGCGGATTGCGGTTTCCCGGCGGGCGGCACTTAAGCACGTTGGCAATGTAGACGTCTTCGCGTTTGAGCCCCGCCAGCGACAAAATGCCGTTGAGGTCCTCGCCTGCCGCCCCCACAAAGGGCTCGCCCTGCAAATCCTCATTGCGGCCCGGCGCCTCGCCAATAAACATCACGCGAGCGCGGGGGTTTCCCACGCCAAACACGATATTGTGACGCGACTGGTAGAGCTGGCAGAGGTGACAATCGCCCAGAACGGCCTCAATTTCCTCGAGTGCGACCTCACGTGGCGCCTGATGGGTATGGCCGGGGATGTGCATGACGCCCATAGCGGCTCCTACACGTAGACCTTGTCGAGACGCATGCCAAAGCCGCAGGCGACCTCGTAGTTAATCGTTCCGCGCAGTCTGGCCATCTCGTCCATAGTGATCTCGGCATCGCCATCGCGGCCGACAATGATCATCTCGTCACCATACTCGGCCTCGGGAATCTCGTGTGCCGGGTTGGACTGAATGGCGACCATAAACTGGTCCATGCAGATATTGCCAACCTGATGCACGCGCTCGCCGCGATACAGCACATCCATACGATTGGAAAGCGTACGCGATAGGCCATCGGCATAACCGATCGGCAGCGTGCAGATCTGAACGCGCGTACGCGGTACGCGGTAGGTAAAACCGTAGCCCACGCCCTCACCCATCGCAGGGTGTGCCACGCGCGTCACACGCGCATGGACGCTCATAACGGGATCAAGCTGCATCACGCGGCCACTCAGCTCGCACGGCTGCATGCCATACAAGCCAACGCCGGCGCGGATCATATCAAAATGCATCGAGGGGTCGAGCATCGAAGACGGCGTGTTGGCGCAGTGCACGATACCGCACTCAAAACCCGCATCCTTAATGGCCTGAACGGCCTCGGTAAAGCGCTGACACTGCAGCTTGTAGTCCCAGCCCGAAGGTTCATCGGCCGTGGCGAAGTGCGTAAATACGCCGTCGCACTGAATACCACGATGGAAATTTATACCGCGGACAAAGTCGAGCACCTGCGTGTAGTGAACGCCGATACGATTCATGCCCGTCTCGATGGCGAGATGATACTTGCCCACTTTGCCCGCCGCGACGGCACATTCGCCATACGCAAGAGCAAAGTCAGACGTATAGACCGAGGGCATGATATCAAACTCGAGCAACGTCGGAATGGCCTCGATAGGCGGCTCGCTTAGGATGAGGATTGGTTTCGTAATCCCGCCCTGTCGGAGCTCAACGCCCTCGTTAACCGTCGCCACGGCAAACATGTCGGCACCGGCCGAATACATGATCTTGGCGCACTCAACAGCTCCATGCCCATAAGCATCGGCCTTGACCACGCAGCACAGGCGCTGACGTGGATTCAGCAAGTTCTTATAGGCCCTCGTGTTGCGACGGAGCGCCCCGCGGTCGATCTCGACCCAGGACCAGCGCGTCAAATCGGCTTTATTCATGATTAGTCATCCGACCCTTCGTCCATGATTCCCAGATCTTCGAGCGCATCCTTTGCCGCCAGTTCCATGGCAGGACCGATCAAGTCGATAAGATCGGTCGCGATGACGCTCTTCTCACCATACTCCGTCGCCGCGGCAAAACCGGCGTAGCTGTGAAGTGCGACGGCGTACGAATACAGCAACTCCCAACGATCCATCTCGTCGCGCATGGTGGCAAGCGTGCCAGCCAAAATACCCGCGAGAACATCACCCGAACCGGCAGTTGCCAGAGAAGCCGGACCCGAGAGCGGCAGCAGCACACGCTCAACGCCACAGATAGCCGTCGTCGGCCCCTTGGCAATGACCACCAGATTGTCGGAGCCTGCAGCCCAGACAACCTTCTGCGCGGCCGCAATCGCGGTACCAAGGTCGTTCACCTCGTCACCGGCAACCAGACGCGAAAGCTCACGATAGTGCGGCGTCATAACCAACGGCTGCTCGCGACGATACATCTCGGGATTACTATCAATACCGTCAATGGCAATCTTAGCAAGGCAGTTGAGTGCATCGGCGTCCAAAATAAGCGGCACATCAAGCTCGAGCAAGCCCGAAACCACCTGCATAGCACCGGCAGATGTCGTCATACCGGGACCGCACAGTACGCAGCTGTACTTCTTTGCGATCTCGCACACAGTCATGCGCGCAGCGGCGCCAAAGGAGCCGCGGGAATCAGACGGAATAGCAAAAACGGGAATCGAAGGAAGTGCCATGCGAATAAGATTGGCGCAGGCGTCAGGAGCCGCGACTGCCACGTAACCAGCACCCGCGCGAGCTGCAGACTTGGCCGCCATAATGGCAGCACCAGGATATTGCGCAGATCCGGCGACAATAAGCACAGAGCCACGGGAATACTTATCGATATTCGTAGGTAGTGGAGCAAAGTAATCAACTAAGTCACCGGGCTCGACAATCTCGGCGGCGTGGTCGACATCATCGATGACCTCGTCAAGACGGTCGTAAAGATTGCCGCAGATCAAATCGCCAGCATACTCAGGGCCATCAGCGCTATACAGACCAATCTTGGGCGCAATCATCGTCACCGTATGCTCGGCACGAATGCAGTCGTCATCAACAACGCCCGTCTCGGCATTCAGGCCCGAGGGGACATCAATGGATACGACACAATCGGCGCATTCATTGACCGTAGGAATCCAGATGGAGAACGGCGCACGCAGATTCCCGTGGAAACCAGTACCAAAAATGGCATCGACAACAACATCGGCCTTATCGATCAAAACCTCGAGTTCGTCACGCGAGGGGCCGACGCAAACGTGCACATCGCGGCCGGCAGTACGACGAGCAACATGACGTGCCAGAGCAGCAGGAATCTCATCCGGCTCAACCGGAGAAACGATATCGACGTCCACACCCTTATGGCTCAGAATATCGGCGGCAACCCAACCGTCGCCGCCATTATTACCAAAACCGACCAGAACGAGAACCCGATCGGGATTGAGCTTCAAGACCTCGTTGGCGGCAAACTCACCCGCTAGCTCCATAAGCTCGGCCTTCGAAGTCCCTTCGCGTTCGATGATATCCTCGAGACGAACGACTTCTTCGGTACTCAAAACCGGTTTCATCTATGCTCCTAGCGTATCTTGCGAAGCATCGCCCAGGTGCTCCGTCAATGCTGAATTCTGAAGCTGCTCAAGCTCATCTAAAACAGAGCGAGCCTCTTTAAATGTCTGCGCTACGCGTTTCTTGGTGCTCACCTTTTCCTCTTTTGGCTTAGGCCGAGCATCTTCGGTAATCGCGATGGCATTCGCAACGGCTAAGTCTCCTGTAAGCGTAATGGAAAGAGCGACCTCAACAACACCCAGCTCTTGAGCGATCTCGAGAGCACGGCCCGAAAGCAGTGCCTTCGGTTTGCCGAGTTTATCACGCGTTACCGAAACATCCTTGCGACCCACGCCTTGACTAAAACCCGTGCCGAGAGCTTTAAGCACCGCCTCGCGCGAAGCAAAGCGGCTCGCATAGTGAGCAGCGGGGCGCGATGATGCATCGCAATACGCACGCTCTTCTTCGGTAAACACACGACAAGCAAACGACGGCGTCTTTTCAAGAATAGATTTCATGCGGGAAATCTCGACGATATCAACGCCGATACCAGCTTCAGCCATGTTCACCTCCATATCGCACAGACTAAGTTATTGTAGCCCGTTCACAGAAGATGCGACAAACGAGGGTTATAAAACACAGCTACTATGTGAGACAAAAGCCCGTAAACGCAAAAAAGGGGGAGGCCGCGAGGCCTCCCCCTTCTAAGTTCAAGCGCACGGCTCGGTGCCGTCCACCGGTCAGCGGCGCCCTGGCCTCCCACGGGCTGACCC
>UQSK01000070.1 GCA_900543605.1 uncultured Collinsella sp. | reverse complement strand
TCTACACCTATTAAGTCGTCGGCAGCGTCAGATGTGTATAAGAGACAGATGGCGACGAGGTCCGTATTGGCGGCATGGGTCACGCCGGCACCAACGGCGCCTCTGGCGGTGATCTGGTCGGTCGGGCCCATGTTGAGGCCGAGCGCCTGGAAGGCAAGGCCCGTACCGGTTTTTACCTGATGGGCATCGTGGCGCCGTTTTTGGTGCTATCGGCCATCTCGGGCGTGTTCTCGGCCTTTGCCGTGATGTGCTTTATTCCGTTTGCCATGGGCCTGTTCATGGTGCTCTCGGACGGCGTGCTGCACCGCAGCCTGCTGTGGTGGAAGCGCGGCGCGATGCAGTTTGCCAACGGTTTTGCCAACGGATTTATGTTTGCGCTCGTGTCGGTTTGGTTTGCGAGCTGCTCGCAACGTGCCATGCTTTCGCCCTACGCAATGCAATAACATCAAACCCTCTGTTTGCGGCCGGCCCAGCTTGGGTATAGGACGCACTGTGACAATAATGAAAGTCGGAAGGATTCGGTCGTGTCGGAAAATAGGGATTACTACGAGGTGCTTGGCGTCGACAAGGATGCCGACGCGCGGACGATTAAGCGCGCGTTTCTAAAGAAGGCCCGTACCGTACACCCGGACGTTTCGGACGACCCCGAGGCCGAGGCTAAGTTCAAAGAGCTCAACGAGGCATATTCCGTTCTTTCCGATGAGCAGAAGCGTGCTAACTACGACCGTTACGGCACTGCCGACGGCCCCGGTGGCTCCGGCTACGTCGATATCAACGATATCTTTGGTGGCATGGGCATGGACGACTTGTTCTCGTCGTTCTTTGGCGGCGGTGCCGGCGGTGGCGCCCGAAATCGCCGTGAGCGTCGTCGCGGACGTGATATGGCCATCTCGCTTTCGGTGACGCTCGAGGAGGCGGCGCTCGGCTGCAAAAAGACGATCAGCTATGACCGCCTTGCTCCTTGCGAGGACTGCAACGGCACCGGTAGGGCAGAGGGCGCACAGGAAAAGCAGTGCGGCCGCTGCCACGGCACGGGCTACGTCACGACGGTTCAGCGTTCGTTCCTTGGCCAGGTTCAGTCCTCTTCGCCTTGCCCTGACTGCCACGGCGAGGGCACGGTTATCGACCATCCCTGCGAGACCTGCGACGGTCAGGGCCGCACGCCTTCGCATGAAAAGATCGACATCGATATTCCCGCCGGCGTTTCGACCGGTCGCCAGCTGCGCGTGAGCGGCTTTGGCGAGGCAGGCCTTCGCGGCGAGCCCTCGGGCGACCTGATCGTCAACGTGCGCGTTGCCGACCATGAGCGCTTTAAGCGCAACGGTGATGACCTGTACCTGGTGAGCGATATCTCGATTGCGCAGGCTGCGCTCGGCTGCGAGATTGAGGTCGAGGGCATTATGCCCGACGAAGTCGTCAAGGTGACGGTCCCCGCCGGTACGCAGTACGGCGACACCGTTAGCGTCAACAATTTCGGCATGCCGCGCATCGGCGGTGGCGGCTCACGCGGTCGACTGATCGTGCAGCTGCGCGTGGTCGTCCCCACCAATCTCTCCAACAAGCAGCGCGAGCTGCTTCGCGCTTTTGCCGACGAGATGGGCGATGACGTCGCTTCCGGTAAGAAGTCGGTAACTGATCGCATCAAGAGCGCTCTCGACGACATCCTCGATTAAGGAGCCCGCGTGCTCGCACCTCATATCTCTGTCGTCAACCTCGGCTGCCGCGTCAACCGGGTTGAGTCCGACCGTATCACTGCCGATCTTATGCGCCTGGGGTTTGCGATGGCGGAGCCTCAGGATGCTGAGCTGATTGTCATTAACACCTGTGCCGTTACGGGCGAGGCCGAGGCCAAGACCCGTAAGGCCGTTCGCCATGCGCTGGGCTATCCAAACGAGCCCTATGTGGTCGTGACCGGATGTGTGGTCAATCTGCACCCCGAGGAGCTGCTGGAGCTTTCGGACCGCGTGATCGCCGAGCCGTCCAAGATTGATGTTGCCGAACGCGTCTGCGAGGTGTTGGGCGTTGAGTCCGATAATGTTCCCGCCTGCAGCGACGGCGAGGTGGTCGATGCACTCGGTCGCTCGCGTCTGGGCGTGAAGATCCAGGACGGCTGCAACCATCGTTGCACCTATTGTATTGTGTGGAAGGCCCGCGGCCCCGAGCGCTCTGTGCCGGTCGAGTCCGTGCTCGAGCAGGTTCGCGAGGCCCAGGAGGCCGGCGTGCCCGAGGTGGTGCTGACAGGTGTGAACCTGGGCGCCTACGATGGCAAGAGCGCGACTGATGAACACGTCGAGATCGATGAGCTGCTCGAGGCGATTATGGAGCGCACGTCTATTCCGCATGTGCGCATTTCCTCGGTCGAGCCCATGGATATCTCCGAGTCCCTGCTTAAGGTCATGGCGCGCTATCCGCAGCGCATCGCCCCGTTTTTACACCTGCCCGTGCAGTCCGGCTGCACACGGACGCTGCATCGCATGGGCCGTCCCTATAGCGCCGAGGCCTTCGAGGAGACGGTGCGCATGATTCGCACCAACTTGCCTCAGGCGTCCCTTTCGTGCGATGTCATCGTCGGTTTTCCCGGCGAGACGGACGAGGAGTTTGAGGAGTCGCTGGCGCTGTGCCGCCGCGTGGGCTTTTCGCGTATGCACGTGTTCCGTTACAGCAAACGTCCTGGTACTCTTGCTGCCGATATGCCCGACCAGGTGCCGCCCGAGGTCATGGCCGAGCGTAGCCGTCGTATGCGAGCCGCTGCGCAGGAGCTCGCCATTGCCGACGCTCGCCGTCGCGTGGGCACCGTTGAGCGTGCCGTGCTCGAGTATGGCGACAACCTGACGCTTGGTTCGTTCCATCATGCCCGTCTAGACGATACCCGTGGACTCACAGCCCCGTGCCTGCTCGATGTTGCTATCATCGGAGTCGATGATTCCGGCTTGGTCCATGCACGCAGGGAGGTTCATGGAAGCCTCGAAGATTAGACTTACCGTTCCCGAGGGTATTGACCCCTCGCGCGTTTTGGGTGCCGGCGACGGCGTCCTTCGTGCGCTGGAGAGCTCAGTTCGCGCCCACGTGGTCGCCCGTGGCGACAGCATCGCCGTGAGCGGTGACCCGGACGAGGTCGAACTGGTCGCGCGTTTTTTCGAACATGCCTTTCGTGAGGCTGCTTCCGGGCGCACGCTTTCTGCCGACGATGTCTCTCGCTGCCTGGCCGTCTTGCGCGACGGTGAGCACGAGGCTACGTCGCTTCGCGATGACGTGCTGCTTTCGTATCGCGGTCGCGTCATTCGCCCCAAGACGCTCGGTCAAAAGCGCTATGTGGATGCCATCCGCTCAAATACCATCACGTTTGGCCTGGGTCCTGCCGGTACCGGTAAGACCTATCTGGCCATGGCGCTCGCTGTTGCCGCACTCAAGCGTCACGAGGTGGGCCGTCTGATCTTGACGCGTCCGGTTGTCGAGGCGGGGGAGAACCTGGGCTTTTTGCCCGGCACCCTCGAGGAAAAGATCGATCCGTACATGCGCCCGCTCTACGACGCCCTTTTTGACATGATGGATCGCGAGCGCACCGATGAGCTCATGGAGCGCGGCGTGATCGAGATCGCCCCGCTTGCCTACATGCGCGGCCGCACGCTGAGCGACGCCTTCGTGGTGCTCGACGAGGCCCAAAATACCACGCCCGAGCAGATGAAGATGTTTCTGACGCGCCTGGGCTTTAACTCCAAGTTTGTGATTACCGGCGACCTGAGCCAGCGTGACCTGGTGGGCCGTCGTGGTGGCTTGGCGGATGTCGAGAAGATTTTGGGCCGTGTCGACGATGTCGCATTTTCTCACCTCGAGCGTGCCGACGTGGTGCGCCATGCCCTGGTGGGACGTATCGTCGAGGCATATGATGCTTATGATGACGTGCGCGAGCAGCGCCCGCGCGACCGAAAGGAGTCCCGTTGAGTGTATTGATCAGCAACGATGCCGAGCTCGATACGCTGCTCGACGCGCAGGAGGTAGAGCACATCTGCGAGGTCGTGCTTGCCGCCGAGGGCGTTGAGCGTGAAGTTGAGATTTCCCTTTCGTACGTCGATGAGGACGAGATGCACGAGCTCAACCACGAGTGGCGCGGTATCGACCGCACCACCGATGTCCTCTCGTTTGAATGCGACTCGGCCTTTGATGAGGATATTCCCGCCGATGAGACGCTCGAGCTCGGCGATATCATCCTGGCCCCGCAGGTCATTGCCCGTCAGGCCCCTGGCTTTGGCAATAGCCCTGCCGACGAGTGCCGCCTGATGCTCGTGCATGGCATGCTGCACCTGCTGGGCTATGACCATATCGAGGACGACGAGGCCGAGGTCATGGAGGCTCGCGAGGACGCCATCCTTCGCGATCTGGCGCTCGAGCGCGGCGAGGACCCCAAGCTGGTCCACGTCGGCCCCATCACCAACCACGCCCACGACTAGGAGCCGTCTATGATTCCCGGATCGAACAAGGACCATCCATCCTTCTTAAAGTCGTTCTCCTACGCCATGGAGGGCTTCGTCACCGCCGTCAAGACCGAGCGCAACATTAAGGTCATGCTCGTTGTGGGCGTGTGCACTGTCATTGCCGGCTGCATCGTGGGGCTCGACATTGCCGAGTGGGCCACGATTATCATCTGTTGTGGCCTGGTGATTCACGGCGAGCTGTGCAACACCGCCATGGAGGCGATTGTCGATCTAGCGACCCAGGAACTCCATCCGCTGGCAAAGCGCGCGAAGGATATCGCCGCCGCCTCCGTTTACGTACTTTCCATTACCGCCGCGATTGTGGGCTTGCTGGTATTTGCCCACGCGCTCGGCTTTATCTAGAAAGGGATTTCCATGTCCGACAATATGCAGCCTATCGAAGAAATTTTGGACGACGAGTCCCTGGATGCGGTGGATGCCGAAGCGAACGAAGCATACGAGGAAGTCGAGGAATTCGATCCGTTTGAGGGCATGAGCGACGAGGAGCTCGACGCCCTGTGCGACGAGGACGATAGCCTCGCGGGCTTTGGCGACGTTGAACCCGGTTTTCGCAGCGGCTTCGTGGCCCTGGTCGGCCGCCCCAACGCCGGCAAGTCCACACTGCTCAATGCCTGCTATGGCAAAAAGGTCGCCATCACCTCGCCAGTGGCCCAGACGACCCGCCGCCGCATGCGCGCCGTCGTCAACCGTCCCGGCTACCAGCTGGTCTTTGTCGATACCCCGGGTATCCATAAGCCCAAGGACGGCCTGGGGTCCGAGCTCAACAAGAGCGCGCTGTTCGAGTTGAACGATGTCGACGTCGTCGCGTTTTTGATTGATGCCACCAAGCCGATCGGCAGGGGAGACGCCTGGGTTGCCGAGCGCGTCAAGAACGCTCGTTCCAAGAAGGTCCTGGTGCTCACCAAGGCCGATGAGGCCGACCCCGCACAGGTCATGGAACAGCTTAAGGCCGCCCATGAGCTCATGGAATATGACGACGAGATCGTGACGTCGTCGGTCAAGAACTTCAACGTCGATGCCTTCATCGAGACCGTTGCGCACTTTTTGCCCGAGGGTCCGCGTTGGTTCCCCGAGGACATGGGTACTGACGCTTCCGACGAGACACTCGTTGCCGAGTTTGTGCGCGAGAAGGTCTTGCGTCGCACCCGTGATGAGATTCCGCACTCCGTTGGCGTAATCTGCGACGCGCTCGAGCAGACCAAGAAGGTGCTGCGCGTGCACGCCACCATTTACGTCGAGCGCGAGGGTCAAAAGGGCATCATCATCGGCAAGGGCGGCGAGATGATCAAGCATATCGGTATCGACGCCCGTCGCGATCTTGAGCGCATTTTTGGCACGCAGGTCTTTTTGGAGCTGGACGTGAAGGTCAAGGCCGGCTGGCGTGACGACGAGGCCCAGATTCGCCGCTTTGGCTACAACGCCGAGGAGTAAGGACTCGCGGCGCGCATGGCTGGCTCCCGGACATATCGCACGAAGGTGCTCGTCCTCGACAAGACGAAGCTCAAAGAGACGGACCTGATCCTGACGATGCTTGACGAGCGGGGTCGGCAGGTTCGTGCCGTGGCAAAGGGCGCCCGCAAACCCGGTGGGCGCCTGGCTGCGCGCTGCGAGCTGTTCTGTACTGTCGATATGCTGCTCGCGCATGGACGGTCGCTCGATGTGGTTTCCCAGGCCGAGCTTATGGAGGCGCCGCTCGGAGCTGCGCCCGATTACGAGACGACCTGCGCCGCAAGCGCGATCGCCGAGGTCGCGCGCGTGTGCTCGTTCGAGGACGCCGAGGACCCGTTTACCTTTGCCATCACGCAGCGGGCGCTTGCCCTGGTGGGCAGCGGGCTCGACACAGCGCACATGGATCTACTTGTGGCGGCATATGTGTTTAAGCTGCTATCGCACGTTGGCTATCGACCCGATTTCTCGGCCTGCGTGCTGTGCGGAGACCCCATGCTGTCGTATTTTTCGCCCCAGGCCGGCGGGCTCATGTGCGGCTCGTGCGCGTCGAGCGTTCCGGGTGCAGAGTTGGTATCGACCGGTGAGGTCGCATGGCTGCGCGCCCTCATGTCCATGACCTTCGATGCGCTTTTGGCTGAGAGGATCGATCCCCATACTGCCGCTTTTTTGTTGGGGCTTTCGCATGTCTGGGCGGCAACACATGCCGATCAGCGCCTCCGTGCGATGGAATTCATGTTGGGTCGGTGATGATGCGCGGGCGCGGGCTGCTTATGGTAACATACCGACCTGTTGGTACCTCGACCTTGGTTGCTCGCTCCACCGGCGGCTTCCCAGTCCGAGGCGAATCGAGTCGCCCGCGGGCGACGTAAAACGAAAGGTGAAACAATGACTGTTTCCAAAGAGCGCAAGGCGGAGCTGACTGCCCAGTTCGGTAACACCCCGGTCGACACCGGTAACCCCAAGGTTCAGGTCGCCATCCTGTCCGAGCGCATCAAGGAGCTGACCGAGCACATGAAGTCCCACCAGAAGGACTTCCACACCCGTCGCGGTCTGCTCATGCTCGTCGGCCGTCGTCGTCGTCTTCTCTCCTACATCAAGAAGAACGACATCGTCGAGTACCGTGAGCTCATCAAGGCTCTGGGCATCCGCGACAACATCCAGTAAGGATTTGTACATGCTAAGAGCGTCCTGCGCAGCGGGGCGCTCTTTTTATGTAAGGGCGCGAACAATCACGCTCTGAAGCGTGGCGGGGGCAGGGGGCCCGCGTCACATGAGAAGCCCGCAGGCAAGGGGCCTGTGGGGTAAAGGAGAACAATGACACTCGTATCCAAGACCTTTGAGCTGTACGGCAAGACCTACACCTTTGAGTCGGGCGAGCTTGCCAAGCAGGCCACCGGCGCCTGCCTGGTCAAGCAGGGCGACACCACGATGCTCGACACCGTGGTCGTCTCCAAGGAGCTGTCTCTTATACACATCTCCGAGCCCACGAGACGCGTAGTAATCTC
>UQSK01000069.1 GCA_900543605.1 uncultured Collinsella sp. | reverse complement strand
AGATCTACACCTATTAAGTCGGCGGCAGCGTCAGATGTGTATAAGAGACAGGGATTACCATACCCGGTCGTTTGCCGTTGGGCGGGGGGCGCATGCTGGTCGCAGAGCCGATGGCCGTTGAGCCGGGATGCGATATCGTGCGCCGCGCCCGTGAGCTTGCGGCTGCCGGGGAAGTGACAGCTTTGGTAGACGCGGCTGCCCTGGGTTTTGCCGACAGCGATAGTGAGCGGATCCTGGCGGGCTCACGTGGCGAGATCCCTGCAGAGGCGCGATTGGCGCGCCTGTGGGTGGACGGTCCCGCGCCGGGAGACGTGATGTGCCCGTTAGGGATGAGTGGCCGAAGCAAGAAAGTATCCGATTTGCTAGGTGAGGCTCGCATTCCCGTTTCCGAGCGTGCCGGCGTGCCCATGGTGAGGACGGCGCCGGGGGGTGCCGTGGTGTGGGTCGCCGGAGTTCGCGCGGACGAGCGTTTTAAGTGCACGGCCGCAACGCGCGTGGCATATCTGCTCCGCGTGGTCGATGCGGAATAGCGTCCCACGCCTGCTATTCTGTGCGACGTTGACGGTATTCCCGCGCTGATGGCGCACGGGCTGGTAAATTTACCCCGTGCGCTGCTAGAATGTGTAGTTCGCGTCCATACGGCGGTGTGTGGGCGATAAGCACAAGAAAGGGTTGTCATGGCTTCTCAACATCCGGATATCGAGAAGGTTCTGTTCACGCAGGAGGATATCGACGGTATCGTCTCTCGCCTGGGCGAGGAGATTACGCGCGACTACGCGGGTAAGGATCTGGTGCTGATTGCGGTCCTGCGCGGCGCCGTGGTCTTTATGGGCGACCTGATGCGTAAGATCGAGCTGCCGACCAACATCGATTTCATGGCTGTTTCGAGCTACGGCGACGGTGTGAAGTCCTCGGGTATCGTGCGTATCATTAAGGACCTGGATATCGACATCCGCGGTCGCGACGTGCTGATCGTCGAGGACATTCTGGACTCGGGCCTGACGCTCAAGTATCTGATGAAGAACCTCGAGAGCCGCAAGCCCGCTTCTCTGGAGGTCGCCGCCTTCCTGTGGAAGGACGTTGAGGACCGCGTCTCGGCCATCACGCCCAAGTATGTTGGAACCCATTGCCCCGATGCCTTTGTGGTGGGCTACGGCCTCGACTATGCCGAGCGCTATCGCAACCTTCCGTATCTGGGCATTTTGAAACCGGAGGTTTATTCGTAAGATGCCCGACGACCGTAACGATAACAATTCCCAGACTCCCCGGGACCCAAAGATCCCGGGGATGCCCG
Source organism: uncultured Collinsella sp. (assembly GCA_900543605.1). Lineage (GTDB taxonomy): Bacteria > Actinomycetota > Coriobacteriia > Coriobacteriales > Coriobacteriaceae > Collinsella. The sequence continues at coordinate 6,166 of UQSK01000069.1, read as the reverse complement.
GAGGCAAGAAGCCCACGCGTACGGGCTGGCTGTATTTTATTTTGGCTTGCGCGCTTCTGGGCTACGCCTTCTTTAACATGGGCTCTGGCTTTGCCAATTCCAGCAATACCGTAAAGCTCGCGACGAGCGAGATGGTCAACGCCATTAAGCAGGATCGCGTCGAAGATTTGACCTATACGGTTCAAGACGGAAGCGTGGCGGGTCATTACTGGAAGACAAAAAAAGACAAGGGCGATACGAGCGAGCTCAAGAGCTTCTCTTCGACCTATGTCGGCTCCGATTCGCTTGCCGAGCTCATGGCGGAGCACCCCGATACCAAGTACATCGTCAACACCAACGATCCCGATTTTTGGGGCGACTTGGCGATGAGCGTGCTTCCGACGATCGCCCTTATCGCCATCATGTTCTACTTTATGCGCCAGATGATGGGCGCCAACAACAGGAACATGCAGTTTGGCAAGACCAACGCCAAGACCAACGAGGCCACACGCCCCAAGGTCAAGTTTGAAGACGTTGCCGGCGTGGACGAGGCAGTCGAGGAGCTCGAGGAGATCCGTGACTTTTTGAGCGATCCGGATCGCTATCGCAAGCTGGGCGCCAAGATCCCGCGCGGCGTGTTGCTGGTGGGCCCTCCGGGCACCGGTAAGACGCTGCTGGCCAAGGCCGTTGCCGGCGAGGCGGGTGTGCCATTCTTTAGCATCTCGGGTTCCGACTTTGTCGAGATGTTCGTGGGTGTCGGCGCCAGCCGCGTGCGTGACCTCTTTAAGGAGGCCAAGTCCCAGGCCCCGTCGATCATCTTCATCGATGAGATCGATGCCGTGGGACGTCAGCGCGGAGCCGGTTTGGGCGGCGGTCACGACGAGCGCGAGCAGACGCTCAACCAGCTGCTGGTCGAGATGGACGGTTTTGAGGAGAGCGAGTCGGTCATCCTGATCGCCGCCACCAACCGCCCCGACATTCTGGATCCGGCGCTGCTGCGTCCCGGTCGTTTTGACCGTCAAGTTACGGTCGACCGTCCGGACGTGAAGGGCCGCGAGCAGATCTTGCGCGTGCATGCCGAGAACAAGCCGATGGACGAGGACGTGAAGTTTGAGAAACTCGCCCAGATGACCGTTGGCTTTACCGGCGCCGATCTGGCAAATCTGCTCAACGAGTCTGCGCTGTTGGCTGCCCGCCGCCATCGTTCCGTGATCTCGATGGACGAGGTCGAGGAATCGATGGAGCGCGTGATTGCTGGTCCGCAGCGCAAGGGTCGCGTGATGACCGAGGCCGAGCGCACCACGATTGCCTACCACGAGAGCGGTCACGCTTTGGTGGGCCACATCCTGGAGCACTCCGATCCGGTCCACAAGATCTCGATCGTCAGCCGCGGTCAGGCCCTGGGCTACACGCTGCAGCTTCCGCAGGAGGACCACTTCCTCAAGACCAAGAACGAGATGCTCGACGAGCTTGCCGTGTTCTTGGGCGGTCGCGTTGCCGAGGAGCTCATGTGCGACGACATCACGTCGGGCGCGAGCAACGATCTGGAGCGCGCGACCAAGATGGCGCGCGAGATGGTCACACGTCTGGGCATGAGCGAGGAGCTGGGCACGCAGGTCTTTGGCGAGGCGCAGCATCAGGTGTTCCTGGGCCGCGATTATGCCGATCATCAGGATTACTCCGAGGAGACGGCGCGTCGCATTGATATCGAGGTTCAGCGCATCATGCGCGAGGCCCATCGTCGTGCGGCCGAGATCCTGGATGCCCGTCGCGATCAGCTCGATCTGATGGCGAAGGTGCTGCTCGAGCGCGAGACCGTCGAGGGCGATGCCGTGAATGCCCTGCTCGATAACGAGTGGGACGCCTACCTTGAGCGCGAGGACGATATCCTGGCGGCCAAGGAGGAGCGCAACGCCAAGGCTGCCGGCATGCCGACCAAGAAGCGCGCGCCTCGTATGAGCGAGGAGGAGCTGGCGGCTGATGCCGCGGCCTTTGCGCAGGCGGCCATGCAGGAGGATGCCGAAGCCGCATCCGATGGTGCTGACGATGACCATGCCGTCAATGCCGGTGCCGACACCGACGCCGACAAATAGTCCTTGTAACAAAAGCCTCCGCGGGGAAACTTGTGGAGGCTTTTTCTTTTGAGCGATATGGGGCCGTCTGTTGATTGGGGACAGACTTAAATGAGCGTTTTCACGCATTTAAGTCTGTCCCCAATCAACATTGCTGCGGCACTTTGCTCGGCTAAAGCGTACAATAGCGCCTATGCGAAAGGGGAACAGATGATCAACGAAACTATGTATGCTCGCGGCGCGGAAAGCTCCATCATCCGTGAGATTTTTAGCTATGGCCTTGAGCGCAAGGCGCAGATCGGTGCGGAAAACGTATTCGATTTTTCGCTGGGCAATCCGAGCGTTCCGGCGCCCGCTGCTGTGGCTGAGTCGATTAAGAAGGCCCTGGAGCTGCCGAGCGACCAGCTGCACGGCTACACGCCCGCTCCGGGCCTGCCGCAATGTCGTGCCGCTGTGGCCGAATCGCTCAACCGCCGCTTTGGCACGAGCTATGAGGGCAAAGACGTCTTTATGACGGTGGGTGCCGCGGCTTCGCTCACCTGCACGCTCAACGCCGTTACGAACCCGGGCGACGAGGTTATTGTTATCGCCCCGTACTTTCCGGAGTATCGCGTTTGGATTGAGAAGGCCGGCTGTACGTGTGTTGAGGCGCTCGCCGATGAAGATACGTTCCAGCTGAGCGTGGACAACGTGCTCAAGGCGATCAGCGATAAGACGGCGGCCGTCATCATTGACTCTCCCAACAATCCGACCGGTGCCGTATATACATGCGACACGCTGACGCGACTGGCCAATGTTCTGCGCGAGGCCAACGCTCAGCGCGATCCCGAGAATCCGATTATGCTCATCTCGGATGAGCCGTACCGCGAGATTGTGTACGGTGCCGAGGTGCCTTGGGTGCCCTCGATCTACGAGCACACCATCGTGTGCTACTCGTATTCCAAGTCGCTGTCGCTGCCGGGCGAGCGCGTGGGGTGGATCTTGGTTCCCAACACCAATCCGCAGGCTGCCCGTCTGATGCCGGCTGTTGCGGGTGCCGCCCGTACGCTAGGTTTTGTATGCGCACCGGCACTCTTCCAGCGCGTAATCATCGATTGCATCGATGAGCCGAGCGATGTCGAGGCCTATGCGCGCAACCGCACCGCGCTTACCGACGCACTAGCGGAGTACGGCTACACCTATGTTGAGCCGGATGGTGCATTCTACCTGTGGGTGAAGGCGCTGGAACCCGATGCGAATGCGTTTTGCGAGCGTGCAAAGAAGTATGAGTTGCTTGCGGTTCCCTCGGACAGCTTTGGTATGCCGGGTTGGTTCCGCCTGGGCTATTGCGTGAGTTACGAAACGATTATCAATTCGCTACCCGCTTGGAAACAGTTGGCGGACGAGTATCGTTAAAAGTAAAGCGCTCTGCCTACAATGTTTTACGTGAAACGGGGTTTGGTGTTAAGCCAGACCCCGTTGTCATGGACGTTGTGTCTTTGGGATGGAGTGGTTTTACGACTATCGAAGGCTATGCGTACAATGAATATAAGCGACGGCCGTGCCAGATAAGGAGACCTGATGCCCTACCTGCTTTCTTGTGACATTCATACCCATACGATATTCTCTGCGCATGCATATTCGACCATTGAGGAGAATGTGTACTGGGCGGCAGAGCGTGGCCTGCAGGTGCTCGGATCTGCCGACCATCTGAGCTCTATGGTTACGGCTTGCCCCAATGACCTGCGCAGTTACCAATTCTTTATCAACCAGGATATCTGGCCGCGCATTTGGAGCGGCGTGCTGGTGCTGCGTGGTGCCGAGGCCGATATCGTTTCGCTGGACGGAAGCCTGTTTGGCGAGGACACTCCTGTCACGCTCGATATTTCCGGCGATTCGTACAGCCGTCAGCATTCGCTGTTCGATTTGGTTACGCGAAATTTGGATTATTTGGTTGCGAGCGTGCATAATCCGCAGATTGCTGAAGGCGCGACGCTGGCCCAGACGACCGAGATGTATATCAATGCCCTGGAGCACCCCAAGGTGTTCATGCTGGGTCACACGGGGCGTTCGGGCGTGCCGTTCGATATCGACGAGGTGCTGTTGGCAGCTAAGGCCAAGCACAAGATTATCGAGATCAACAACCATAGTCTTGAACACGGTGTCGACACTGAGCATTGGGCCGTATGCCGCAAGATCGCCGAGCGCTGCGCCGAGCTGGGCGTGGGCATTGGCGTGTCAACCGATGCCCACATTGGCATGGCCATTGGCAAGCTCGATCACGCGCGCAAGATGCTCGACGAGATTCACTTCCCGCTGGATTTGATCGTGACGCGCGACCGCGAGACGCTGCTGCGCGAGATGGCGGCAGCCGGCGTGTGCGATCTGCGCAATGGGATGTAGCGGAGTTTATAAACCAAGCGAAGGGGGCGGCCCAGGCGGGTCGCCCCCTTTCTTGTCCCAAAAATCTACTGAGGTTGGTTAGCGGCGTTCGAGGACCGCTACGGTTTCGGTGTGGTCGGTGTGAGGGAACATGTCGACGGGCGTGATCTTGAGCAGTCGGTAGCCTCCGTCGAGGAGCTGATGCAGGTCGCGCTCTTGAGTCACGGGGTTGCAGCTGATATAGGTGATGCGGCGCGGCTTAAGCGCGCAGGCAGCTTCGAGGAACTCGGGGGTAGAGCCGGCGCGCGGCGGGTCGATGGAAAGGACGTCGATCCGCTCGTTGTTATCGGCGGCATCCAGGATGTAATCGGTGGCGTCGTCGGCCATAAACCAAGCGCTGCGGGTGAGGCCGTTGAGCTCGGCATTGCGACGTGCATCGGCAATGCCCGCCGGGTTGCGCTCTACGCCGAGCAGCATGATGCCGATACCCTTGTTCTGGGCATCTTTAGCTGCGCAAAGGCCGATGGTACCGCTGCCACAGTAGGCATCCATGAGCACATCGCCCTGGCGCAGATCCATGCCGTCAATCGCGAGCTGATAGAGCAGCTCGGTCTGCTGCGGGTTGGTCTGATAAAACGCGGTGGGGGAGATGTCGAATTCGCAGCCGAGCAACTGATCGCGCATGCATTCGGCGCCATAGACGATACGAGTCTCCTCGCCCAAGATGGCATTGCCGGGGCGACCGTTGATGTTTTGGGCGACGGTGACGATATGCGAATCGAGTGCGGCGACAGCCTCAAAGAACTCCTGCGCATGCGGTAGGTCGCGCTGAGCGGTCACGAGGGTGACCATGATCTGGTCGGTACGCCAACCGCAGCGAACGATGGCATAGCGAAGCAAGCCCAGGTGCTTGTCCTCGTTAAAGGCGGGAATGTGCAGGCGCTCAGCCTCACGCGCGATGCCGTTAAGAATCTGTCGGGCGCCCGGTGCCTCGACGGGGCATTCGGGAACAGCAACGATTCTGTGCGTGCCGCGCTCAAAGAAACCGCAACGGACAGCGCCCTCCTTACCGGGAGCAAAGGGAGTGGCGGCCTTATGGCGAAAACCGCGCGGCGCAGGATATTTGCCCGGGTCGCCCAGGGTGACACCCATGCCACGAATAGGATCTACAGCAATGCCCTCACGCTCACAAAGCGAAGCAAAAAGCTCCTCCATAGCAGCCTGCTTGGCGGCGAGCTGCTTCTTATAAGGACGATTGAGCGCCGTACACCCACCGCAAGCTTTCATGATGGAACAAGGAGACTTGGAATCAACGGCCTTACGCGCAGACGGAACCGGATTCTTATACGGGCGCTTGGAGCGAGTCTGAGATGCCTTATCCTCGTTCCGACGAGAGCCGGGACGCTTGGCCTTAGCCTTGCCCTTAGCCGATTTGCTTTTTGCAGCTTTAGAAGACTTGGATTTCGTAGAAGATTTCTCCTCCTTCGACCCCTCAACCGCCTCCACCAAAGCACGACGAGCCCTACGCTCCGCACGAGATTCTGCCATCAATAACTCCACTAATTCATGAATTAAAGCTGCAAGTATTGTACCGTGCCAAGCCAGCAGACGATATGCAAGCGGTTTAATCGTGTCAGCGATAAGCCCAACGACGGTTGCCCGCCGCGTGAGGGGTGTGGGGGTTAAGTTTATCGCGAGCTCCGCACGAACAGGAGGCCACTTAATGTGGCCTCCGTCGTGAGCAGGACTGTAGA
>UQSK01000068.1 GCA_900543605.1 uncultured Collinsella sp. | reverse complement strand
CGAGATTACTACGCGTCTCGTGGGCTCGGAGATGTGTATAAGAGACAGGTGTTGGCGGCGCAGTCGCGTGAGTCGATGATGTAGTCGGCCCAGGCGCGGTAGCGTGGCATGCGCTGTTCGGCCAGCTTATCGATGCCGTCGCGCGCGGTGATGGGGCGGCCCTTGTGGGCGAGCTCGTCGAGCTTGCGGTTGAGCATCACAATCTGGCTGTTCTGGTGCAGCAGCGGATAGTTCTCGTCGCGCGTGACCACGCCGCCGCCGGTGGAAAGCACCAGGCCGCTGCGCTTGGAGATGTCGGCCAGGGCCGCCGTCTCCTGCTCGCGGAAGGCCGCCTCGCCGCGCTCGACGATATAGTCGGCACAGGGCATGCCGAGGCGTTCCTCGAGGGCGCGGTCCAGGTCGATGTGCTCGCGACCCGTCAGCATTGCGATCTGCTCGCCCACGCGGGTTTTGCCCGAACCCGGCATGCCGATCAGCGCGATGTTCTGTTCGCGACGTGACAAGCGCTCCGTTACGTCCAGGATGCGCTCGCGCGGGGTGACCTGGCCGGTATAGCGCTCGACGGCCTGTGCCGCTTGGGCCACGAGCATTAGCAAGCCGCCGATGCAGGGGATGCCGCGGCGCTCGGCCTCGAGCATCAGGCCCGTGCGGGCGGGGTTGTAGACAATGTCGATAACGCCTTCGAGCGCATCGAGCCCTTCGAGCGTGCAAGGCGCGTCGGGGCAATGGGGGAACATGCCGGCGGGCGTGCAGTTGACGAGTAGGGCGGCGTCGGACTGCTGCGCGATGTTGCCGTAGTTGACCTCGCTCGTGCGGCCCACGGGCACCACGGTGGCGCCAAGGTCGCCGAGCACCATGCTTGCCGTGGTGCCGGCACCACCGGTAGCGCCAAGCACGAGGACCTTCTTGCCGGTAACCTCAACCCCCAGCTCCTCGACCAGGCACTGAAAACCAAAGTAGTCGGTATTGTCGCCACGCAGGCGACCGTCAGGCAGGCGCGTGATGGTGTTGACGTTTCCCATGCGCTTGGCGAGCGGGCTCAGCTCGTCCAGGTACTCCATGACGGCGCGCTTGTAGGGGATGGTCACGTTGGCGCCCTCCCACTCGTCGCCCGTCATAAAAGCCTCAAGATCCTCGGGCTCGCGTTCAAAACGCACGTATTCAAGCCCAGCGAGCTCTTTGTAGATGGTCGGGGTATAGCTGTGGCCCAGCACGCGGCCCAGCACGCCGTAGGGGCGGGTTGCGGCGGTATCGGTCATCTAGAGCACCTCCGTGTAGCTGCCAAAGTAGGTGAAACTCTCGCACACGTCGTCGATGGAATCGAGCAGGTCGTCGAGGGCCTTGCTGCCAAAGGGGCAGTCCAGATCAAAGTAGAACATAAACTCAAAGTCGCGGCCGGGGATGGGGCGGCTCTCGAGCTTGATGAGGTTGATATTGAGTGCGTAGAAGCGCTCGAGTACACGATAGAGTGCGCCCGGCTCGTTGGCCGTGGTGATCATGAGCGAGGTGCGGTTGGCGCCGGGGTAGACGCGCGGCTCGCGGCTGATGACGACAAAGCGTGTGTAGTTGTTGTCCGAGTCCTGAATGTTGGGCTCCAGCACCTCCAGGCCATAGAGTGCCGCGCAGCTGCGCGATGCGATGGCGGCAACATCGGTGCGCTCGGAGCTGGCGACCATCTCGGCCGACATGGCGGTGTTGGGGTACTTGGTGGCGTGCAGGCCGTGCGCCTCGATAAAGCTGGCGCACTGCGCGATGGCCTGACCGTGGCTGTAGACCTCGCGTATGTCCGCGAGCTTGGTGCCGGGCTTGACGAGCAAGTTGTGGTCGATCTTGAGGCGCAGCGAGCGCACGATATGGAAGTCGAACTGTGCAAGCAGGTCGTAGACGGCGTTGACCGAGCCGGCGGTGGAGTTCTCGATGGGTAGCACGCCAAACTCGCAGAAGCCGTCGCGCACAGCGCGCATAACGCCTTCGAAGGTCTCGAAAAACGCGATGTCGGGCACGTCGAAGAGTTTGCACGCGGCGATCTGGCTATAGGCACCTTCCACGCCCTGGCAGGCAACGGTGGCCGTTTGAGGGAAGGCCGTGTCGGAGGCTGCAACCGTGGCGTGGGCCTTTTGCGAGACGGTGATGCCCTTGAGCTCGTTGATATAGCGCTGCTGCTCGGCCTTGCTCATGCTCATGAGGAGACGGAACAGGGTGATGGTCTGCGCCTCGTAGCGCTCGGGCGCGCGGCTGGCGAGGTTGTTGAGCTTGGAGCGCTCACGGGCGGGGTCGAAGATGGCCTTGCCCATCTCGATTTTTGACTTGGCTACCTCGGTGGCAATGTCCATTCGCTCGACAAAGCTGTTGAGGAGCGTGGTGTCGATGCCATCGATGGCCTGGCGGATGTCAGCAAGGTCCATGGAGGCCCCTTTCACGTAACGGCTGAGTTGGCAGGCAACCCAGGTGAGTCGGGTTAGAGCTGGGCGGCGTCCTCGAGGAGAGCGTCCCAGATGGCGAGGGCGGCGGCTGCTTCGGCTACGGGGACGGCTCGGGGGACGATGCAGGGATCGTGGCGGCCGTGGATCGAGAGCTCGGCATTTTCCATGGCGTCCATGTCTACGGTCTGCTGCTCGCGGCCAATCGAGGGCGTTGGCTTTACGGCCATGCGCCACATGACGGGCGCGCCGGTCGAAATACCGCCCAGGATGCCGCCGGCGTTGTTGGACTCGACTTCAATCTCGCCGGTCTCGGCGTCGATGCGATACGGATCGTTGTTCTCGCTGCCGCGCATGGCGGCCACGGCAAAGCCCATGCCAAACTCCACGCCCTTTACGGCGGGAATGCCAAACGCGATTTGCGCGATGCGGTTCTCGATGCCGTCGAACATGGGGTCGCCAATGCCCGCGGGAAGCTCGTAAATGCCGCACTCCACGATGCCGCCGATGCTGTCGAGTTCGTCGCGCGCGGCTAGGATCTCCTCGCGCATGCGGCCGGCTGCGGCGGCGTCAATGCACGGCAGATCGTTCGTAAGGATCGCCTTGCGGTCGGCCTCGCGATAGACCATATCGTCCATTGGCAGGTCGGAGATGCCGCCGATTTGCGCGACGTGCGCCATGACCTGAATGCCGTTGGCCTCAAGTGCCTGCAGCGCAATGCCGCCGGCGATGCATAAGGGTGCCGTTAGGCGACCGGAAAAATGCCCGCCACCAGCGACATCGTGCATGTTGTGATACTTCACGCGCGCAGGGAAATCTGCGTGCCCGGGGCGGGGCTTGCGGCGCAGCTCGGAGTAATCCTTGGAGCGCGTGTTGGTGTTCTCAATGATCGCGGCGATGGGCGCGCCGGTGGTATGTCCATCGACAACACCGGCGATGATGTGGGCTGCGTCAGCCTCGCGTCGTTTGGTCGCGGTCTCGTCGCGTCCGGGGGCGCGACGGTCGAGGAAGGCCTGCAGCTCCTCCTGGTCCACGGCGACGCCTGCCGGAATGCCATCGAGCGAGCAGCCGATGGCGGGGGAGTGCGACTGGCCGAAGATGCTTAAGTGTAAGACGTTGCCAAAGGTCGAGGACATGCTATTCCTCCTCGAGTGTGACCTTGCCGCCCAGCAGGCGATAGTGGTCGAAGAAATCGGGATAGGACTTGTTGACGGCCTCGGCGCCGTGGATCACGACCTCGCCGGTGGCGCGGCTCGCGGCGATGGCGGCCATCATGGCGATGCGGTGGTCGTTGTGCGAATCGACCTCGCCGCCGGTGAAGGTATCGACACCCTTGATGATGAGGTCATCGCCGGCAATGCGCACCTGCGCACCCAGCGCGGTGAGCTCGCGGGTGGTGGTAACCAGGCGGTCGGATTCCTTGATGCGCAGACGGGCGCAATCGCGGATAAAGGTGCGGCCCTGTGCCAGCGAGGCCACGGCCGAGATAACGGGCACCAGGTCGGGGATGTCATGCGCGCTCATCTCAAAGCCGGAGAGCTTGTCGGACTGCACGGTGGCGGCGTTGGTGGAGCGCACGATGCGGGCGCCAAAGCGCGAAAGCGCGGCGAGCACGTTACGGTCGCCCTGCGCGGAGCTCAGGGACACACCCTCGACGGTGATGGGGTCGGTGCCGATGGCGCCGGCGCACAACCAAAAGGCGGCGTTGGACCAGTCGCCCTCGACGGCCACGTTGCCGGGCGTGCGGTACGAGCCGCTGTTCACGCGGAAGTTCGTGACCTCGGGCTGGCCGTCCCGGGCGGGAATACGCTCGACGTTGACCTCGACGCCAAAGGCCTTCATGGCCTGGATCGTCAGGTTGATGTAGGGGCGGCTCTCGATGAGGCCGGTTACCTGCACGCAGGAGGGCTGGGCCAGCAGCGGGGCTGCCAGCAGCAGGCCCGAGATGTACTGCGAGCTCACGTTGCCCGGCAGCACAAAGGTGCCCGGGCGCATGCGGCCGCTCGTCTTGAGCGGAAAACCGCCCAGACCCTGTAGGTCGCAGCCGGCGGCGATGATCTCGTCCGAGAGCGGGGACAGCGGGCGGGCGCCTAAGCGTCCCTGACCCACAAAAGTTGCTTCTGCGCCCAGCGCGCAGGCGACGGGCAGCATAAAGCGGAGCGTGGAGCCGCTCTCGCCGCAGTCGAGCGTGCCGCCCGCAAGTGCCTTGAGCAGGCCGAACTCAATACTCTTCATAGTGGGATGGACCTGGAAGCCGTCCTCGACGGTCTCGATGCGGGCGCCCAGCGCCGTGAGGCAACGTACCGTGGCCTCGATGTCGGCGCAGGTGGTGTTGCAGGTAACGTGCGTCTCTCCGTTGGCAAGCGCGGCGCAGATGATCAGGCGATGCGCCATCGACTTGGACGCGATGGCGGGAACGGTGCCCTTGAGCGGGGACGGGGTGATGCGGGCTAGCATGCGGATGCGTCTCCCTTCTGGCCGAGGCCCTCGGCAATGAGTTCGTGGAAAGTGGAAAGCGGCGTGCGGTCGATGCTGCAGCGGCCAATGCCGTGCGGAATCACCAGGTCGATGGTGTCGCCCGCGCGCTTCTTGTCGTGGAGCGCCTCGGCAAAGATGGAGTCGGCGGAAAGCTCACAGCGGGTCTTGAGGCCATGGCGGGCGCAGAGCTCCTCAATACGACCGGGCAGTGCAGCATCGCAAACGCCGTGTAGGGCTGCGGCGCGCGTGATGATGCCCATGCCGATCGACACGCAGTTGCCGTGTCCGAGCTCAAAGTGCTCGCAGGCCTCGACGGCGTGTCCGGCGCTGTGTCCAAAGTTGAGGAGCTTGCGCTGGTTGGTTTCGCGCTCGTCGGCGACGACCACGGCGCGCTTGATGTCGATATTGCGGGCGATGATGAGCGCTACGCGGGCCACATCGTGGTTGAGCAGCTCCAGCGTGAGCGGGGTCTTCTCCAGCTCGGCGAAAAGCTCCGGGTCGGCGATCACGGCGTGCTTGACGACCTCGCCGCAACCGTCGGCGAACTGCTCGGGCGTGAGGGTGGCCAGGCACCCCACGTCGGCGATAACCACGCTCGGCTGCCAAAAGGCGCCGGCCAAGTTCTTGCCGGCAGCTAGGTCGATGGCCGTCTTGCCGCCCACCGATGAATCCACCATGGCGAGCAGGCTCGTGGGGATCTGCACAAACTTGCAGCCGCGCATGTAGGTGGCGGCCACAAAGCCCGCCACGTCGCCCACGACGCCGCCGCCGAGTGCCACGATCACGTCGGAGCGTGAAAGCTTGTGCTCGGCCACAAACTCCAAAATGGCAACATAGGTCTCGGCGCGCTTATGGGCCTCGCCGGCCTCGAAGGTGCAGATGCTCACCTCGTAGCCTGATGCCTCCAGACTCTGCTTAACTGGCATCTGGTAGAGCGGGCCCACGTTGGTGTCCGTCACGATGACGGCCTTGGTGCCGCCGGCAGTGGCGCGCACGAGCGGTCCCGCCTGCTCCAACAAAAAAGTGCCCACGTGTACCTGGTAGGGGCGTGCGGTGTCGATATCGATGGTAATCGCCATAAGCTTCGGTCCTTTCGACCTGGCGTGATAGGTGGTCTAGTGGGAGGCCTCGTCGTCGAGTGCGCGCTTAATGCGGTCGCCCTCGGCAAGGAGATTCTCCAGATAGCGCTGGTCGCGGTCCTTAAGGGCGCGGCTGTAGGCGCCGAGCGAGTCGATCAGGTGGTCGATCTCGAAGGCAAGCGCGTCGGCGTCGTCGATCATGAGCTCGGACCACATTTGCGGGTTGAGGTGCGCCACGCGGGTGAGATCGCGGTAGCTACCGGCCGAAAAGCCGTGGTGGACCTGGGCGGTCGGGCTCTTTACGTAGGCGTTTGACACCACGTGCGCAAGCTGGCTCGTGAAGGCGATGACGCGGTCGTGCTCGGCGGCGCTGGTCACGCTGAACTTGCCAAAGCCCAAGGGGCGCACCATCTCGCGCACCTGGCCCAAAAGCTCCAGTTTGAGCGCATCGTCCACCGCGGGCGGCACGAGCACGAGTGGCGCGCCCTGGAACAGGTCGGCGCGGGAGTGCGCATAGCCCGAGTACTGCGTGCCCGCCATGGGGTGCGCGCCCACAAAGTAAAAGCCGTGCTCGCGGGCAAGCTCGAAGGCACGTTCGCACACGATGCCCTTGACGCCCACGGTGTCGATCACCACGGGACCCATGATGGCCTCGGTGTCGGTGGCGTCGGCGAGCGCCTGGGCGTGCGCCTCGAGCCACTCGATGCAGGCCTCGGGGTAGCAAGCTAGGACGATGATGTCGCATTCGCCGAGTGTCTCGTCGTTGAGCTCTCCGGCGACAGTGCCCATGCTGGCGGCCGTCATGACATCGTCATCGGGGTCCCAGGCCAGCACGCGGACGCCCGCCTGTGCATAGCCGCGGGCAAAGCTGCCGCCGATGAGGCCAAGGCCGACGATGCCGGCGCACTTGGGGCCGCCCTGGTTAACGCGCGCGTTTCTCACCGTACCCATGGGCTACTCCATGGTCTCACGGCAGACAACCTCGCGGATGGCTCGGATGCGGCGCATGGTGTCGTCGAACTGATCGGGGGTGAGGGCCTGGGCGCCGTCGGACCAGGCGCGGCTCGGCTCGTCGTGGACCTCGATCTCCAGGCCGTTGGCACCGCAGGCGGTCGCGGCGAGCGCCATGGGCTCAACGTAGCGGGTGTAGCCGGTGGCGTGGCTGGGGTCGGCGACGACGGGCAGGTGCGACAGGTGGTGCAGCACCGGCACGGCGTTGAGGTCGAAGGTGTTACGGGTGCGGGTCTCGAAGGTGCGGATACCGCGCTCGCACAGGATGACGTTGTCGTTGCCCTCGCTCATAATGTACTCGGCGGCCATGAGCAGCTCGTCGATCGTGCCGGACATGCCGCGCTTGAGCAGAATCGGGGTCTGGGTCTTGCCGACCTCCTTGAGCAGGGGGAAGTTCTGGGCGTTGCGGGCGCCGATCTGCATGACGTCAATCTTCTTGTCCAAGAAGACCTGCACGTCGCGTGGGTCCATGATCTCGGTGACGATCGGCATGTCGAGCTCGGCAGACGCCTCGCACAGCAGGTCGAGGCCGGCGGGGCCCATGCCCTGGTAGGCGTAGGGGGAGGTGCGGCTGTCTCTTATACACATCTGACGCTGCCGACGACTTAATAGG
>UQSK01000067.1 GCA_900543605.1 uncultured Collinsella sp. | reverse complement strand
CGGGCAGCTCAACGGGGATGCGGCGGTCAAAACGACCGGGGCGCAGCAGGGCCGGATCGAGGCTGTCGGGACGGTTGGTGGCAGCGAGGACAACGATACCCTTGTGGTTATCGAAGCCATCCATCTCGGTCAGCAACTGATTGAGCGTCTGCTCGCGCTCGTCGTTGCCGCTAAAGCCGCCGCCGTCACGCTTTTTGCCGATGGTATCGATCTCGTCGATAAACACAATGCACGGGGCCTTTTCCTTGGCCTGCTTAAACAGGTCGCGCACCTTGGCGGCGCCACGGCCGACGAACATCTCGACGAACTCAGAACCCGAAATGCTAAAGAACGGAACACCAGCCTCGCCGGCAACAGCCTTGGCTAGCAGGGTCTTACCGGTACCCGGAGGGCCAACAAGGAGAGCACCGCGCGGCAGCTTGGCGCCAATCTCCTCGTAGCGCTGGGGCTTCTCCAGAAAGTCGACGACCTCCTTGAGGGACTCCTTGGCCTCTTCCTGGCCGGCGACATCCTTAAAGGTCACACCCACGTCCTTGGAGGCGATCACGCGCGCGCCGGACTTGCCCAGTCCACCGCCGCCAAAGCCACCGCCGCCAAAGTTCATCGAAGGACCGTCATCACCCATGGCCTTCTTCATGCGGCGGTTGAGCCACCAGCCGATCAGGAAGAAAATCGCCATGGGAAGGATGAGCGTAAGCAGGTAGTAGGTCATCAAACCCGAGTTTTTATCGGGAACGACCGACTCCAGCGAAGCGCCAGACTCAAGCACGCGATCGGTAAAGCCCGCATCGTTCGGCACACCGGTCGTCTTATAGGCGATGTTCTCGTCCTCGCCCTTCTTGGTGTAATAAATCGTATAGTCGTCGGTGTTGTACTCGACCTTTTCAACGCTCTTCTTGTCGAGCGCTTTCACAAACGTCGAGTAATCGGTCTCCGTAATCTGCTGCGTGTGACCGATGTTGGGGAACAGAACGGTCGAGAGCACGAGGTAGACGACGAAGGCGATGAGCACGTAGAGGATCATATTCCGTCTACGCTTGTTGTCATCCATCTCCATCTGCTTGAACTCCATCTACTGGGGTTGATATTGGTTTCTAGAATACCCAACCCGAGCGACGATAAACCGACGCCGGGCACGAAAGGACAGAGATGGCATCACTGGAAGTCGGCTAGGTTCAAATCTATACGGGCGACGGCAAGGGCAAGACGACGGCTGCGCTGGGGCTCGCGCTGCGTGCCACGGGCTATGGGCTCAACGTGCTTATGCTGCAGTTTGCCAAGAAGCTGCACTACGCCGAGCATGACGCAGCACCTCGATTGGGGCTACGCATCGTACAAGCCGACCGCGACACACCCGAGGCCTGCGCCGCACAGATCATGGAGCTCGCACGCGAGCAGATTTCGCAAGTTGACGTGATGATCCTGGATGAGTTAGGAGAAGCCATGCGCCGAGGCTTTGTGGCGCGAGAGGATGTCGAGGAACTGATCGCGATGAAACCCGACACCACAGAGCTCGTACTGACCGGCAGCGGCTTGCTGCCACTCGCCAACCTTGCTGACCTGGTAACCGAAATGCGCCCTGTCAAACACTACTTCGACGAAGGCCTCCTAGCCCGTCAAGGCATCGAATACTAATTGATCCGAAGGGGACGAAGAGAAACGGATCGTCGACATCACGACGGAGAGCAATGATCCGTTTTCCTCCACCCCCAGGGATCATTAGGCGGTGGCGCGGCCTAGCCAGTTGCCGCTGTGGTGGTAGATGGTAAACATCGTGGCCGTGATGAGCCAGGTTACGGGGTAAACCAGCAGCAGGTGCTCAAGTGACGGATCGAACGGCATAATCGCAAACACCCAGATCACCCTCAAGACAACGGTGCCAAAGATGGTGAGCATCATAGGCTGCAGACTCACGCCGGCGCCGCGAATGGAGCCCGATGCGTTTTCGATAATGGAGAAGATCGCGTAGAACGGCGCGATAAAACGAAGAATCGTCGTGGTGTACGCCGAAATCGAAGCATCATCGACAAACAGACGCGACAGCGGACCCGAGAACACCAGCAGCACGGCAGAGAGGCCACCAATGAGCATAAACGACAGCACGAGCGACGTGTGATATCCCTTGCGCATGCGCTCGTAATTGCGCGCGCCAAAGTTCTGCGCCGAGAACGTAGTGATCGATACGCCGAGCGCCTCGGTCACCATCCAGATAATGCCATCCAGGCGCCCAGATAGACCCCAAGCAGTCGTGACATCGGCGCCAAACGAATTAACCGACACCTGGATCAGCACGTTCGAGATCGAATAGGCAGCCGATTGAAAACCGAGTGGCAGACCACACGAGATCATACTCTTGCAAATACCGCGATCGATGCCGAGCTTAGACAGCGAAAGACGCCATGCACCCGGAGCGCGCATCATGCGAAACACGATCATCGTTGCATTGGAGCAAATGGTCAGCGCCACTGCGATGCCGCAGCCCAGCGCCTCCATATGCAACACAGCGACAAAGATGACATCCAGCACCGCATTAACAAGACAGCCGGAAGCGATAATCACAGCAGGCCCGCGCGTATCGCCCACGGCACGCAGCAGTGCGGTTCCCATATTAAGCAGCAGCGCCGCAACCATCGCGGCAAAATAGCAACGGGCATAGGCCACGCCCTCGGCCAATAGTTCTTGCGGCGTGTTCATAAGCACCAGCATAGGCTCAACGAACACAATGCCAAGAATCGAGAAAACGATGCCGCCCATCAGCGCGAGCGTCATGGCTGTATGGACCGAACGGCTCAGGCGCTCGTCGTCGTGCTGGCCAAAATACTGACCGGTAATGACCGCGCAGCCGGCGCCGACGCCAACGCAAAAGCCAATGCAGAGCTCGGTGAGCACCATCGTGGCTTGAATGCCACCCAGCGCGAGCTTGCCGCCAAACTGGCCAACGATATACGTACCGATAAGCGTGTAGGCCTGCTGAAAAAACGAACTAAAAAAGATGGGAACGCACAGCGACAGCAGCTGTTGCCAAATGACACCCTGCGTTACATCGATAGCCGTAGATTTCTTAGCCACACGCCCTCCCTGCCAGCGTACGTCAAACAACATAACGGCAATTTAAGACCAAAGCCAATATCAGCTTAGCACCGACCGGCGTCGACCGAAACACCCCGAATTAGAGCACGGTGCGGAATAACTGCCTAGTGATACAAACCCGGCTGGTAGTGATACTCATTGCTCACGTGCGGGCACAGCTGCCAAAAGGCGACGGCGCTCGCCGCGGCCACGTTAAGCGAATCGACCCCGTGCGCCATCGGAATGCGCACCGCATGGTCACAGCCGGCAATGGTCTTGGCGCCCAAGCCGGCACCCTCGGTACCCATAAAGATTGCCAGGCGGTCAATCTCCTGCAGCACGGGATCGTCCAGCGATACGGAATCGTCCGTCAACGCCATAGCGGCACACGAAAAACCGGCATCGTGCAACGCGCTCAGACCATCATGCGGCCACACACGAGCCTCGCTGCCAATGCGCGTCCACGGCACCTGAAACACGGTGCCCATGCTCACGCGGGCCGAGCGACGGTACAGCGGGTCGCAGCACGTCGGGCTGACCAAAATACCGTCAACGTTCAACGCGGCAGCCGAGCGGAAAATCGCGCCGACATTGGTGTGGTCGACAATACCCTCAAGCACGCACACGCGCACCGGACGATCCCCCGCCGTCTCGATGACGCCGCCCAAGAACTCATCAACCGGAATCTGACGCGGGCGACGGAACGCCGCAAGCGCACCACGCGTCACGTTAAAGCCCGTCAACTGCTCCATGAGCTCCATGGAGGCCACGAACACCGGAACCGGACCCGCGCCTTCGCGCACAACCAGGCGCTCAAACAGCGGCATCATCTGGTCGAGCCAGCGCTCGCCCAAAAGAAAGCTCACCGGCTGGTATCCGGCGCGAACCGCGCGCTCGATAACCTTGGCGCTCTCGGCGATAAAGATACCCTTTTGCGGTTCCAGCACGCAGCGCAGCTCGCGCTCGGTCAGTCGCACGTAGGCATCGAGCCGCTCGTCCTCGAGCGAATCAATTCGCAGAACCTCAACGGCATCAGTCATAGCAGCCAGCCCGCACCCTTCTTTACAGCATATCTATACCAAACGAGGCGACGCTAAGCGCCGCCCCATGCATTCAATCAACCCGATGATACCGTTCACGCCAGACGATTTACGCCTCGATGCGACGATACGTCACGAACTCATAATTGACGCCCTCGTCACCCTCACCGGCGGCAATCGTCGCGACCCCGCTACGCTGCGCAATCTCCCACGCGGGATCGGCGTCCAAGTCGGGAAAGTACGTGTCCACGGGATGGACGCAGTGGTTATGAGTGACCTCGGCCTCCACGCAGTACGGCAAAAACTGCCGATAGACATCGCCGCCACCGATCACCCAGGCAACGAGCTCATCGGCAACCGCAGCGAGCGCTTCGTCAACGCTATGCACCACGTCGACGCCCTCGCGGGTAAAGCCCATATCGCGCGTAAGCACGATATTGCGGCGGTTCTTGAGAGGACGCCCGCCGGGAAAACTCAGCAGCGTCTTGCGTCCCATGATAACCGGGCAGCCCTTGGTGCAGGCCACAAAATGGCGCATATCGGCGCGATTGGACACCACCATGTCGCCCTCGCACCCAATGCCCCAATCGTCACACACGGCGACGATAGCAGATAGCTTACACGTCATGAGCACCACCTACACCGCAATGGGAATGTTCTTGACCTGCGGGCCGTGCTCATAGCCCTCGACGATCAGGTCATCGGTCGTAAACGCATAGAAGTCATGCACATCGGGGTTGAGCGTTACCTTGGGTGCCGCAAACTGCGGACGCTCGATAAGCTCGCGGACGATATCGACATGACGATCATAGATATGGGCGTCGGCGATCACGTGCAGCAGCTCACCGGGAATCATATCGACCGACTGCGCGACCATCATCAGCAAAATGGCGTACTGGCACACGTTCCAGTTGTTCGCGGCCAAAATGTCCTGGCTGCGCTGGTTGAGAATCATGTTGAGCGTCGGCTTGTCGTCCTGAGGACGCTGCGTCACGTTATAGGTCACGCTATAGGCGCACGGATAAAGGTGCATCTCGGACAGATCGCTAAACACGTACGTATTGGTCATAATGCGGCGACTATACGGCGTGTGCTTAAGGTCGTACAGCACACGGTCCATCTGGTCGAAGTCGCCCTCGGCGTAATGGCTCTTCTGACCAATCTGATAGCCGTAGGCTTTACCGATGGAACCGGTCTCATCGGCCCACTCATCCCAGATATGGCTGTTGAGATCATGCACGTTATTGGACTTCTTTTGATAGATCCACAGAATCTCGTCCATGGCAGACTTAAGCGCCGTACGACGCAGGGTAAGCGCGGGGAACTCCTCGCGCAGGTCATAGCGCGCTGTGACACCAAAGTTTTTAATGGTATAGGCAGGGGTGCCGTCCTCCCACACCGGACGGACCTTTTGGCCCTCGGTGGTGGTGCCATGGTCCAAGATATCGCGGCACATGGTTACAAACTGCTGATCAGCTTTGCTCATTGACCCTCCTGTCAGTCGCCTACAAGCGAGATTCATTGTAGCCCAGGCGCACGCGGCCCACAGCCCAAACATAAGCTCTCATTTTCTGACATATGCCAGAAATGCCTTGCGCCCAACGACTAATGCGTTATCCTATTGTTGACATATGTCAGATTTGGAGAGTGTATGGCAGGAAGACGCGAAAAACTGCGCCGCGTTGGAATTATCCCCGAATATCGCGGCTTTACCCCCGATGGCCTTGCTAGCGGAGACGCCATCGATATGACAGTCGACGAGCTCGAGGTCCTGCGCCTATGCGACCTGGAAGGCCTCAATCAGGAGGAAGTCGCCCAGCACATGGGCATTGCCCGCGCCACGGTGGCGACAATCTGCAGCCGCGCGCATCGCAAGGTGGCCGATGCGCTGGTCAACGGACGAGCGCTCGTCATCGAGGGCGGCAATATCGCGTACTCCCCCATCGCCTCGACGACGGCCGCATGGCCAGCAAAGGAGGTCGGCACCATGAGGGTGGCAACGACGTACGACAACGGCAACATCTTTATGCACTTTGGCCGCAGCGAGCAGTTCAAGATCTACGACATCCAGGATGGCAAGGTGCTCAACGAGCAGTTCGTAGGCACCGGCGGCACCGGCCACGGCGCCTTGGCGGGCCTGCTTGCCAACGGTGGCGTTGACACGCTCATTTGCGGCGGTATCGGCGGCGGCGCTATCAACGCGCTTGCCCAAGCCGGCATCACGGTCTATGCGGGCGCCCAGGGCAGCTGCGATGCCTGCGTCGAGGCCCTCATTGCCGGCACGCTCGCACAGAACGGCGAGGCCACCTGCGACTGCCATGGACATGATCACGAGCACATCCACGAGCATGGCGAGTCCTGCGGCTGCCACGGTCACCACGACCATGACGGGCACGAAGGCTGCGGCTGCCACTAGCGGCAAGCACCTCGTCGAGAACGCGCTTCCACGCGTGCGACAACCAGCGAACAAACGGCGAAGGCCGCCTAGAATACCATCCAGGCGGCCTTCGCCATACACGACTCAACTAGTCGTTACTTCTTGTTGCGCATCTGCGCTTCCATCTGGCGCAGCAGGTCCATATCGGACTTGGGGCCGCCCGTTCCCAGGCCGCCCATGCCGCCCAGCCCCATGGCATCCAGACCGGGAATATTGGGCATGCGCATCTTTTTGCCCTTCTTACCCTTCTTGCCCTTCTTGCCGCCGGCCTGCGCCTGATTGGCCATCGTGCGCATGCGGCCCATCATCTTGTTCATCTCGCCCCACTGCTTCATAAGGCTATTGACCTCGGTGGGGGTCACGCCGGCGCCCTTGGCAATGCGGGCACGGCGCTGACCGTTGATGATGGAGGGGCGAAGGCGCTCCTCCTTGGTCATCGACATGATGATGGCCTCGTTCTTGTCGAAGATGCCCTCGTCCAGGTTGCCGCCCATCTGGTTGAGCGCACGCTGGCCGCCGGGGAGCATGCCCAGGATGCCCTTCATGCCGCCCATCTTCTTGACGGCCTTCATCTGGTCGAGCATGTCGTTCATGGTAAAGCCCTCGCGCAGCATACGCTCGGCAGCCTCGAGCTGCTCGGCGTCGGCCGCCTCCTGGGCCTTCTCGATGATGCCGACAACATCGCCCATGCCCAAGATTCGCTTGGCCATACGATCGGGATAGAACGGCTCCAGCGAATCGGGCTTCTCGCCCATGCTCACGAACTTGATGGGCTTACCGGTCACCTGGCGCACGGAAAGCGCGCCGCCGCCACGGGCATCGCCGTCGAGCTTGGAGATGATCACACCGTCAAAGTCGGTGCGCTCGGCAAAGGTCGAGACGACGTTGACGATATCCTGGCCGGTCATGGCATCGACGACCATCAGCACCTGATCGGGCTTGACGGCCTTCTTAATGTCCACGGCCTCCTGCATCATCTGCTCGTCAATCTGCAAACGACCGGCGGTATCGACGATGACCACGTCACGCAGGTGGTCAACGGCCTCCTGGATGGCGCCCTTGGCGATATCGACCGGGTGCTCGCCGTCACCGCGGAAGACCGGCACGCCGATCTCGCCACCAAGTGTGGCCAGCTGGTCGGCAGCGGCGGGACGGTAGACGTCGCACGCGGCGAGCAGCGGTGAGCGGCCCTGCTTCTTGAGCAGGTAGGCCAGCTTTACGGCCGCCGTGGTCTTACCGGAGCCCTGCAGGCCCACGAGCTGTCTCTTATACACATCTGACGCTGCCGACGACTTAA
>UQSK01000066.1 GCA_900543605.1 uncultured Collinsella sp. | reverse complement strand
GAGATGTGTATAAGAGACAGCGTGCGTGATGACGATCATCGTCATGCCCTGCTGGGCCAAACGCACCATGACCTCGAGCACCTCGTTGATCATCTCGGGGTCCAGCGCACTCGTGGGTTCGTCAAAAAGCATGGCCTTGGGTTGCATGGCAAGCGAACGTGCGATGGCTACACGCTGTTGCTGGCCGCCCGAGAGCTGCGCGGGCACCTTATCGGCCTGCTCGGCCACGCCCACGCGGCTCAACAGGTCCATGGCGCGCTCGCGAGCCTCCTCCTTGGAGACGCCCAGCACATCGACCGGTCCCAGCATGACGTTCTGCAGTACGGTCATATGTGCAAACAGGTTGAACTGCTGAAATACCATGCCCAGCTCGGCACGCATGCGGGCAAGATCCTTGCCTTCCTGTGGCAGGGGCTCGCCCTCGATGAGGATCTCGCCCGAGTCGATGGTTTCCAGGCGATTGATGGTTCGGCACATGGTCGACTTGCCCGAGCCCGAGGGTCCGATCACAACGACGACCTCGCCGCGGTCGACCGAGAGATTGATGTCGTTGAGAACGTGCAGATCGCCGTAGTGCTTATCGACGTGCCTGAGCTCGATCAGCGGCTGATTGCCGGTGGAAGAGGTGCTCTGTGCCATGGTGCTCGGCTCCTTATGACTCGAAATGGTAAAGCGTTAGCGGATGATGGTCGCGCCGGTCTTGTGCGAAACATAGACAGCGGCCTTGTTAATCGCGACGTTGATGAGGATGTAGATGACCGCGATCACCAGGTAGACCGATACGAGGGCGTCGTAGTTGGTAATGAGCACGCGGGCATTTTGCATGAGGTCGGGGTAGCTCACCACGTAGGCAACGGTGGTGTCCTTGACTACGACCACAAGCTGCGAAATCAAGGACGGAATGATAAACCGAATAGCCTGCGGCAACACGATTTTAAAGGTGATTTTGGCCTTGGAGAGACCGAGTGCCTGGGCTGCCTCGACCTGACCGCGCGGCACGGCATTGACGCCGGCGCGGAAAATCTCGGCCAGCACGCCGGCTGCGGCGAGCGCGACGGGAAGCGTGAGCATCCAAAACGACGGCAGTGCGATCTTGTACTGGGGCAGCACCAAAAAGAAGAAGTAGATGAACAGCAGGCTCGGTACGCCGCGGAAGAAATCGGTGAGCACGCGGCAGACCAGCTGCAGCGGCTTAATGTCGCTGGTACGGCCGAGCATAAGGGCTAAGCCCAGCACCAGCGCGATGGCGCCAGCGGTGAGTGCGACCTTGACGGTGCCCTCAAAGCCGGCAAGCAGGAACTTCCAGGTGGTGAGGTGCGTAAAGAAATACCAATAGTGAACCGAAAGCTGGCCAGTCACATAAAAGCGCTGCAACACGATGGCGACGAGCGCGGCGACGGCAACAAGCGAGATGGCGGTGCCGATGCGAATCTTGGCGCGCATCTTGGGGCCGGGAGCCTCGTAGAGCGCATCGCGCATGGTGAGCGCGGAGGTGGAGTGCTTGCTCATCGGAGGATCCTCACCTTCTTATCGATGTAGTTGCCAATGTGGCTCACCACAAAGGCCGTGCCCAGGTAGCCGAGCGCCGAGATAAAGAACGCGGCGACGCCGCCGAGCGAGCGCGTGTTGATGTAGCTCACCACGCCGGTGAGCTCCTGCGGTTGCAACGGCACCTGACTGCCGAGCGCGGTGGTGAGCATGACGGCGATAAAGAGGTTGGTCATGGGCAACACGCTCGAGCGCAGCGCCTGCGGAATCACGATCTTGGCGAGGATACGGCTGAAGCTCATGCCGAGCGAACGTGCGGCTTCGACCTGACCGACGCCGACGGTGTTGATGCCGCTCATAAAGTTCTCGGAGCCAAAGGCCGAGCCCAAAAGAACCGTGGCGACGATAACGCAGGTGCGGTAGGGTAGGACGACCTTGAGCGGCGGCAGCGCATAGACGACGATGATGAGCAGTGCGATGCCGGGGATGTTACGGAAGACCTGGACATACAGGTCGCCAAAGACGCGCAGCGGCTTGAGCGGCGACACGCGCATCACGGTGACGGCGACGGCCAGCACCATGGCGATGGCAAACGACTCAAGCGTCATGCCCCAGGTTGCTAGCAGCGCGTCGATATAGTTCTGGCCATAGAGCGACCAGAGCTCGGAGAGACTCATGCGGACCTCCCGCCGATAAGGAAAGGGGCTCCCGTGTGTACGGAAGCCCCGACAACTCAGTGAGGAAACAGTTTACCGCAATAAAGCGCATCATGCGTTTCCGTATGGTTTCGCAGCGGCCGTTACCAGGCTCGCTGCCTAGGCGCCGATCTCGGGCAGCTCGGGAACATTGGTGTCGCCCGTACGGTCGCCGATGCAGATCTGCCACAGCTCGGTCCAGGTGCCGTCGTCCTCGATCTTCTTAAGGAAGTCGTTAACGAAGGCGACGCCGTCGGAATCGAGCGGCAGACCGATGCCATAGGGCTCCTTGCTGCCGAAGGGCTTGCCGGCAATCTTGTACTTGCCGGGCTCGCGGACCAGGGCGCTCTGCTGCATGTTGTTGTCGATGACGTAGGCGTCAACACGACCCTGCTGGAGTGCCTGGCGGGCCTCCTCGTCGGTCTTGAACTCCTGCTGGCTGGCCTTGGGGGCGAACTCCTCCAGGATGGCAGGGCCGTTGGAGCCGGACTGGACGGCGACGTTCTTGTCGGCCAGGTCGTCGACGCTCTTGATGTCGTCGTTATCGGCGAGCACCAGGATGGCCTGCTGGGTGTAGTAGTAGGGGCCGGCGAAGGAGACGAGCTTCTTGCGCTCGTCGGTAATGGTGTAGGTGGCAAAGACAGCGTCGACCTGGCCGTTCTGCAGGACAGACTCGCGCGTGTCCGAGGTCACCTGGGTGATCTCGACCTTGTTCTCGCCCAGAATGTAGTTGGACAGGAGCTGTGCGATACCGGCGTCGAAGCCGCGGGTCTGACCGTCTTTCTCGTTGAGGAGGGAGAAGAGCGTGGAGGTCTGAACGCCACCGATCTTAAAGACGCCGGCGTCCTTAACGGCCGTGGCCCAGGTGCTGGCGGCGATGGCGTCGTCATCGGCCTTGGGGCCGTTGTCGACGAGCTTGTCGAATGCCTTGGCGTCGAGCGTGGCGGAAACTTCGGTATCCTTGGAGCTCTTGGAGGAGCCGGCGGCGGAACCCTTGTCGGCCTCGGCGCTGGTGTCGGAGCAGCCGGCAAGACCAAGGCCGGCGACGGTTGCGAAGGTGGCGGCAACGAAGCCGCGGCGGTCGAGAACGACCTGCTGGGAGAGGTTCTTGCTCATGGTAGAACACCTTTCTCAATAAAATCCCTAGCGGTTGAGTAGAGTTATACCCTATCCCGCTCAAATGGGTCAACACGAAATAACTAAGAAACATACTAACCTTATGGGTTATTGTACCTACCAAAAAGGGACAGGCACCTTTGTGGTGGTTCTTGCAGATGTGGCGGCCTGCCTCTCTGTTTTGTCTCAATCTGTAACAGGTAGACGAGGAAATGGGTTCTAGCTGTTACAGATCGAGATTATCTCTTCAGGGGGATTCGAATGTCTCGATCTGTAACAGCTGGACGAGGATTTATCCTCTAGATGTTACAGATTGAGATAATCGCGTCGCGAAAATAAAAACCTCCGCAGGGGTGCTTCCCTTGCGGAGGTTTTTTACTCGTTGAGTAGCCTTGCGGCTTCGGCGGCCATGTTCTCGACCGTCATGCCGTTCTGCGCGAGCAGCTCGTTGGGGTCGTAGCGGTCGGGAAAGCCCTTGGCGATGCCAAAGGTGCGCGTGCGCACTGGCGTGCAGGCCAAGTAGCACGCGACGCGCTCGCCCCAGCCGCCGTCCAAGATGCCGTCCTCGAGGGTGACGACAACGCGATGCTCGGCGGCAAGGCTGTCGAGGAACTCGCGGTCGAGTTCGGTTGCAAAGCGAGGGTTGACGAGCGTGGCCTCGATACCGTACTCGGCAGCCAAGCGCTTTGCCACGCGCTCGCCCAGCTCAAAGAAATCGCCGAGCGCAAGCACGGCCACATCGCGGCCCTGACGCACGACGCTGTAGCGCGTGACACCGTAATCGGCGCCCTCGGCAGGCGCAAGGTCGGGACGGCTTACCAGGCCGATGCCCGGTACACGAATCGCCACGGGATGCTCGCGATGGTCGAGCGACCAGCTCAGCATAGACAGATATTCCTCCATGCAGGCCGGCGCCAAGTAGTGCATGTTGGGAAGACCGCCCAGCATGGAAATATCAAAGAACGAAAGGTGCGTCTCGGACGTGGTGCCAAAGATCGACGCACCAAACACCAAAATGGTTGCCGGGGCGTCGTTGAGGCACAGGTCGTGCCACAGCTCGTCGTAGGCGCGCTGCAAAAACGTGCCGTACACACCAAAGACTGGCTTGGCGCCCGAGCGAGCAAGCGCGGTGGCAAAGGTCACGGCGTGCTCCTCGGCAATGCCCACATCGACGAACTGTTTGCCGGCGGCAGCGCGAAGCTCGGGTGTAAAGCCCATGATGTAGGGTGTGGCGGCCGTGATGCCCACGACCTGCGGATCGCGCTCGATGGCGGCGCTGAGCGCCTCGCCCGTAATGTCGGCATAGGTGCGCGGCGCAGGCTCGCTCGGATGGCCCGGGCAGAGCTTGCGCCCAGTTGCCATATCAAAGGGGCCTACGTGGTGCCAGTGCTCGGGGTCGTTCTGGGCCGGCTCAAAGCCCTTGCCCTTGGCGGTCGAGACGTGGAGCACGATGGGGTGGTCGATGTCGCGCAGCTCCTGCAGCGTGTCGACCAGCGCTTGGACATCGTTACCGGCGTCCAGGTAGCGGTAATCGAGCCCCATCGCGCGGAAAACGTTGCGCTCGCAGGTGCCGTTGCTGGCGCGCAGCTCGGCCAGATTGCGATACAGGCCACCGTGGTTTTCGGCAATGGACTGGTCGTTATCGTTGACGATAATGATCAAGTTGCTGTCGAGATCGGCGGCATTGTTAAAGCCCTCAAACGCCAGCCCGCCCGAAAGCGAGCCGTCGCCAATAACAGTAATGACGTTATACGTGTCACCCGCAAGGTCGCGCGCATGGGCAAGGCCGCAGCCCAAGCTCACCGAGGTCGAGGTGTGACCCATGGCAAACAGGTCATGCTCGGACTCGTCGGGATTGGCAAAGCCAGAGGCCTCGCCATAACGCTCCGGATCGATATAGGTGTACGCGCGCCCAGTCAGCGCCTTGTGGGCGTAGGTCTGGTGCGAAACGTCAAAGACAATCTTGTCGATGGGGGAGTTAAACACGCGATGAAGCGCAACCGTAAGCTCAACGACGCCCAAGTTGGGGGCAACGTGCCCGCCGACGGCGGCGGAGCTTTCGAGGATTGCCTGACGGATCTCGCCGCAGAGCAGTGGAAGCTCGGCGCGGTCGAGAGCTTTGACGTCCTCGGGCGTTGTCGTTTGCGTAAGCAGCATCGTTGTGGGTTACTCCATGCGAATCGAGCGCCGGCGCTCCCTCGGCCGGCACAATTGCACAAAACAGTCTCGCACATTTTGGCGTTTGATATGTGACGGCGGCGCGGTAATTCGCCAACTGGCGGGGCAAAACGTTTTGTCCGATGCCATACTGATAGATTCCATGGTGATTTTATTCAATGTGTGCAGGCCGTGGCTTGTCGCCGTGAGTCGCTGGAAGGAGGCAGCATGTCCGATGTCGTTTGTGCCGAGAAAATCGCGTGCGAAGTAGCCCATGCTGCCCGTCAACTGGCACAGGCGGGCCGTCTGGACCTGACGCGCGAGTTTATCCAGCATGGTGACGTGACGGTCTATACACATGTGACCTCGGTGGCACGGGCAAGTCTGTCCTTTGCCGAGCACTTGGGCCGTGCTGGCATTTCGGTCGACCGTGCCTCGCTGCTGCGCGGAGCCTTGTTACACGATTATTTTCTCTACGATTGGCACGATCCCGACCCAAGCCATCGGCTGCATGGCTTTCGCCACCCGTTTTTTGCCCTGGCGCGTGCGGAAGAAGATTTTGAGCTGACGTCGCGCGAGCGGAATATTATCGTGCGGCATATGTTTCCGCTGGTGCCGGTGCCGCCGACGTGTCGCGAGGCGTGGATTGTGTGCCTGGCGGATAAATGGTGTGCGCTGCGCGAGACGGTCGCCGGCCGTCTGCCGCGCAAGGACGAGGCGGACGATGGCGTGAGCAGCGAATTGAGCGAAAAGAGGAGAGGGTAGACGGTGGGGACCGCGATTGATATGGCGTTTGGCGGCGCGACGCTTGCCGCCTGCCCGCTCTCGGCACTGGTGCTCTCGTTTGCCTTTTACGGGTTTTGCGGTTGGGCATGGGAGTCGACGGTATGTGCCATGCTCAACCACGGACGCTTCGCCAACAGTGGCTTTTTGCTGGGTCCGTGCTGCCCCATCTATGGTGTGGGCGGCATAGCCTGCTGGCTTTTGCTGCGCGGGATTCCGGATGCCTTGAGCCAGTTTGTCGCCGCGGCGCTTGTATGCAGCGCAATCGAGTACAGTGTGGGCCTTCTATTGGAAAAAACAACAGGCGCACGCTTTTGGGACTATTCACACCTGCCGTTTAATTTGCATGGACGCATCTGTCTGTACTGGGCCTGCGCGTTTGGCCTGGGTGCGTTGTGCATTTGTCGTTTAGTGGAGCCGGCATTGCTGGGGCTGCTTGGCCATCTGCCGGTGCTGATTGTGCGGCTGTCCGCCTTTATCGTCGCGGTCGCGATGATGGTCGACGCGGCGTGCTCGTTGGCGAGCTGGCGGCGTCTGTCCGATCAGCTGGAGCGTGTGCGCGCCGACCTTGCCGACCGCATCAACGAGTCGCTTGCCGATGCGTCCGACTCCATGCTCGAACGTATTCCCGATTCGACGATTGACTCGGTGACACAGACGCACATCCGTAGCCGTGCCGTTAACGCGTGGCTGGTCGAGCTGGGCGACGCGGCGCTCGATGCCCTGCGCGAGAAGGCTTCGATGCCGACGTTTATCGCGGATGGTGCTCGCGGCCTGGCGCTTGCCGCCCGCCGCGTGGCCGATGCCGCGCCGAGCATGCCGCGTCCGTCGCTCAGCCGTCGCCTTGCCGGTAAGCGCATGAGCCGTCCGGTACCGATTGTGTCACTCAGTCGTCGTGACCTGCGCTTTTTCAATGCCTTCCCGCGTCTGCGCATCAATCGCTACGAAGGTGTCATTCGAGCAACTAATCTCCGCGACCGCGCCCACGAGCTGTTTCGGCGCTAGCCGGGATGGGTACGCTCACGGCTCCCTTGCTCGCGTATTTCCCGTTCGTTTCGCGACCGTTGCCGCGCCGTTTCCAAGATTGCGGCACCGTTTCCATTCGACAACGCAGCGTTTAACAACGCCGTATCTGGTCTACACCAGTTTCCCCTCGGCCGCATTATGGGCGCCGACAACGTTCATGCGATCAAGGGGGAGCGAATGTACGATACGGGATCGACAACGTTTATGCTCATCTGCACCATGCTCGTGTTTTTAATGACACCGGGTCTGGCGTTTTTCTATGGCGGTCTGTCCAGGCGCAAAAATGTCATCAACACCATGCTCATGTGCTTTGGCGCAATTGGTCTGGTTGGTGTGCTGTGGATTGTTGCCGGCTGGTCGCTGGCCTACGGCGGCGACGGTTCCAGCCCGTTTATTGGAGGCCTTGACCAGCTGCTGTGCCTGCCGGTGCTCGGCCAGGTGCTGCAGGCGGCCGAGGGCACCGCGTCGGACGGTGCCGTCTACCCTCAAATCATCAACATCGCCTTCCAAATGGCGTTTGCCATGATCACGGCCGCTATCGTCACGGGCAGCCTGGCCGGCCGCGTTAAGTTTGGTGCCATGACGGCCTTCCTGGGCATTTGGCTGCTCGTGGTCTATGCGCCGCTCGCCCACATGGTCTGGGGCGGCGAGGGTTCCTTTATCGGTGACATCATCGGCGCGCTCGACTTTGCGGGCGGCGACGTGGTGCACATCTCGTCCGGTCTGACGGGCCTGATTCTCTGCTTAATGCTCGGCCGTCGTCGCGGCTTTGGTATGGTGAGCTACCGTCCGCATAACGTGCCGTTTGTGGCGCTGTCTCTTATACACATCTCCGAGCCCACGAGACGCGTAGTAATCTCG
>UQSK01000065.1 GCA_900543605.1 uncultured Collinsella sp. | reverse complement strand
GAGATTACTACGCGTCTCGTGGGCTCGGAGATGTGTATAAGAGACAGTCCATGCACTGCGTGATGACACTTTCCGGCACGGGCTACGGCAAGCTCTTCATGGGCACGGGCGACGAGGCTGCCGCCGCAAGCGAGGCCGACTTCATCCCCTATGTGGAAAACGCGGAAGGCAAGTACACCTACGACGTGCCCGTTGATGCGCTCGACGAGGACACCGCCTGCGCCGCGTGGAGCATTAGAAGGGAGCGGTGGTACGACCGCACGCTCGTATTCGAATCCGCTGGCGTCGATCTGCGCGCCGACGCACTGAAGTAACGCCATGCGGTCGATTCTTCCCAAGGGGGAAAACAGGAAGCGCCGCAGCATCGCGGCGCGCGCGATCGCCTACGTTCTCGTCGCCCTGCTCGCGCTTCCCTTCGCGGGGTGCAGTGCGAGTCCGAACGCGACCGGTGGCACGGCGGGCTCTCAGGAATACACTGTGAGCGTCTCGCTTTCCGGCGGGTCAGGGCGCGCAAGCATCGCCTCACCAACCACAATTGTGAAGGATGGCGACACCTACACCGCGACCATCACCTGGTCGAGTTCGAACTACGACAAGATGACCGTCGACGGCGTGGACTACGCGCCCGTAAACGACGGCGGCAACTCCACGTTCGAGATACCCGTCACGCTCGACGAGGACATAGCCGTGTCGGCCGAGACCGTCGCCATGTCGACGCCGCACACCATCGACTACACGCTCCACTTCGACTCATCCACCATGAAGGAGAAATCGAGCGACGATGCAAGCGGCGGCTCCCCCGCGGGAACGGCTTCAAGCGCCGCGGCCGACTTCCACAACGCCGATTTGGGCTGCGGCTGGGAGCCGACGGGGGCGCTTCAGCTTGAATACGCCAAGCACTTCACTGTCGACGAGTTCGAAGGCGGCTTGCGGCTTATCTGCGTTTCGAACGGGGAGCGCTTCCTCGTGGTGCCGCAGGATGCGAAGGTACCTGATGGGTTGAGCTCCGACATCGCGGTCATAAGGCGCCCCGCCGACAAGGTGTACCTTGTGTCGTCGGCGACGATGTGCCTGGTCGACGCGCTCGATGCGAACGACAATATCTTAATGTCGGGCACGAAGGCCGACGATTGCTCGGTCGCAGGCTTCAAAAGCGCGCTCGAAAGTGGGGCGATCGCCTACGGCGGCAAGTACAGCGCGCCCGACTACGAGCGAATATCGGCCTCGGGCTGCACGCTCGCCATCGAAAACACCATGATCAACCACACGCCCGATGTGAAGGAAAAGCTGCAGAAGCTCGGGCTCGTCGTGCTCACCGAACAGTCGTCGAGCGAGCCCGAAGCACTCGGGCGCGTCGAGTGGATTAAGCTTTTCGGCGTCCTGTTCGACAAGGAAGACGAGGCCGCACACCTGTTCAACGAGCAGAAGGCCCGCGTCGAGCAAACGTCGGGGCTCGCGTCGTCAGGTAAAACCGTGGCGTATTTCTACATTAACTCGAACGGGGCCGCCGTCACGCGGCGGGCGGCCGACTATGTGGCGCAGATGATCGAGCTTGCAGGCGGCAACTACGCGCTCGATGACGCGCAGACGGCGTCGACGTCAGGTTCGTCAGTAACGCTCGAAATGGAGCGCTTCTACGCGACGGCGAAGGATGCCGACATCATCGTCTACAACGGCACCATCGACGAATCGGTTGCCACCTTGAACGACTTCGTAGGCAAAAACGCGCTATTGTCGCAGTTCAAAGCCGTGAAGAACGGCAACGTCTGGGTCACAAGCGCCGACATGTACCAGCAGATGACTTCTACCGCCGACATTATCGACGAGCTGCACGGGGCGTTCACCGGCGATGACGCGAGCGACTTCCATTATCTGAGGAAGCTTGGCTAGCGCCATGAGAAGCCGGCTTTCCATGGCATACGACGAATCGGGGCGCGCCGCGCGGTGTCGCGTCGTGACGGCGCTGCTAGCTGTTGCCCTCATCGTGCTCGTCGGGGCCAACCTGTGCATCGGGAGCGTGCTCGTGCCCGCAGACCACATCCTCGGCATCCTTTCGGGCGGCGCGGCCAATTCCATGGAAAGCCAGGTCATCTGGGAGATTCGCCTGCCGCGCGTGCTTTCAGCCGTGCTTCTCGGCGGGGCACTTTCGCTCTCCGGGTTCCTGCTGCAGACGTTTTTTAACAACCCCATCGCCGACCCGTTCATCTTGGGCGTCTCCTCGGGCGCAAAGTTCGTCGTCGCGCTTACGATGATCGTACTTCTGGGCGCGAACCAGGCCATGTCCTCGCCGGCCATGGTGGCCGCAGCGTTTCTGGGCTCGCTTGTCACCATCGGCTTCGTGCTCCTCATCGCACGGCGCATAAGTTCCATGGCCATGCTCATCGTGGCGGGCGTCATGGTGGGATACATCTGCTCGGCGGCGACGAACTTCCTCATCGCCTTCGCCGACGACCAGTCCATCGTGAACCTGCACAACTGGTCTTTGGGTAGCTTCTCGGGTTCGAGCTGGGACGACGTCGCGGTCATCGCGGTCGTGGTGATTACCGTGAGCGCATGCGTATTCGCGATATCGAAGCCCCTTTCCGCCTTCCAGCTGGGAGAAGCCTATGCGAAAAGCGTCGGCGTGAACGTCGCACGCTTCCGCATGGTGCTCGTCCTTCTAGCGAGCATGCTCTCCGCCTGCGTGACCGCGTTCGCTGGTCCGGTGTCGTTCGTAGGCATCGCGGTTCCGCATCTCGTAAAGTCGGCGCTGAAGTCGTCGAAGCCCATCCGCGTGATTCCTGCGTGCTTCTTGGGAGGCGCCATCTTCTGCGCGGGCTGCGATTTGATCGCGCGCACGCTGTTCTCTCCCGTCGAGCTTTCCATC
Organism: uncultured Collinsella sp.; assembly: GCA_900543605.1. Lineage (GTDB taxonomy): Bacteria > Actinomycetota > Coriobacteriia > Coriobacteriales > Coriobacteriaceae > Collinsella. The sequence goes on along the minus strand of UQSK01000065.1, from coordinate 5,336 downwards.
AGCGCCGTCACCGCCATCTTCGGCGCGCCGGTGGTTATCGCGCTCATGTTGAAGAAGCGGGTGAGGTAGATGGGGGAATTCGTGCCGCGGACCAAAACGCTCGGAGGGGAGTCGAACCTCGAAACCCCGGTCGAAACGCAGGCTGAAGGAGCGCCGCTTTTCCGCATAAGCGACCTGTCGGCGGGCTACGACAAGAAGGTCGTAGTCGAAGGCGTCGATCTGGAGGTTCACGCGGGCGACGTCGTGGCGCTCATCGGGCCGAACGGCTCGGGCAAGTCGACCATCTTGAAAACCATCACACGCCATCTGGCACCGCTTGCCGGCGCGGTCGAGCTCGACGGGCGGGAGATTTCCCGATGGAAGACGGCGGAGTTCGCAAGGAACCTTGCCGTTATGCTGACAGATCGCCCCCGGACCGAGCTCCTCACCTGCCGCGATATCGTAGAGGCGGGAAGGCATCCCCACACCGGGCGAATGGGCACACTCACGCCCAACGACCATAATCGGGTCGACGAGGCCATGAAAACCGCACATGTGGAAGAGCTTGCCGAGCGCGACTTCATGCAGATAAGCGACGGGCAACGCCAGCGCGTCATGCTCGCACGCGCCATCGCGCAGGATCCGCGCGTGCTCGTGCTCGACGAGCCCACGTCGTATCTCGATATCCGCTACCAGATCGACCTGCTACGAATACTTCGCCACCTTGCGAAATCGCGGAATGTTGCTGTCATCATGTCCATCCACGAACTCGAGCTCGCGCAGAAAAGCGCCGACAAGGTGATTTGCGTGAAGGACGGCCGGGTCTTCCGCGCCGGCGCACCCGAGGACATATTCACGCGCGAGACGATTGGCGAGCTCTACGGCCTGCAACATGGCACCTTCAACGAGCGCTTCGGCAGCGTGGAAATTGGGCGCCCGCACGGCGATGCGCACACGTTCGTCATCGCCGGCGCAGGTACGGGGTCGGCTGTGTTTCGCCAGCTCATCCGGCAGGCCAAGGCGTTCTACGCGGGCGTTCTGCATGAAGGGGACATCGACTGCGAGCTCGCGCGCGACCTGGCGACGGAATGCGTGGCCGAGCGCGCCTTCGAGCCGATCGGGGATAAAACCATAGCCCGCGCCAAAGAGCTCCTCGTCCACTGCACGCGCCTTATCGTGTGCCCCGCCGCCTTCGGCACCATAAACGCCCGCAACGCAGAGCTCGTCGAGTTCGCACGCTCGCATGGTATCGAGGTCATGCGAGCGTGCGAAGACGCATCGGAGGATTCCAATGGATACGCCTAGGCGCGGTCCAAGAAATCGTCCGCATCCCCATCTGACACTATTTCACCGCAACTTAGAAGGTGTCGGCGTATAACGCTTCACCCCAAATTAAATTGATTCGTTGAATAGACACATTACAAATCTTTAGACTTCGTTTAATCCACAAGTGGGTATTATCACACACAAGGCGCACGTGAAAGGATATACCCATGTCGCTTACACAGTCAGCAGAGCGTGCGGCGCTTAACAAGCTCATCGATTATCTCGACGACAACCCGCAAGAAAACATCGACAAAATCATGGACCTCGTGAACAAGCTGGTCCCCAATCGCGTATTTCCTGTACAGCGAGAGGCATTCACCAATGTCATCAAGAGCCGCGGCAATTGGTATGACCTGATCATGCGTGTGTTCAGCCTTAATCCCCAGATGCGAACCAAACTGCTTAAGACCCTCATTGTCGACGCCAACCTGCTTGCTTGGCCAGAGCAAGAAAAGAACCGCGAAAAGTACCAGTGCAACGTTCCGTGGGCCATCCTGCTCGATCCCACGAGCGCCTGCAACCTGCATTGCACGGGCTGCTGGGCCGCCGAGTATGGCTATAAGCAGAATCTCTCGTTCGAAGACATAGACTCTATTGTTACGCAGGGCAAAGCTCTGGGTACCCACATCTACATCTACACTGGTGGCGAGCCATTGGTGCGCAAGCGGGACCTCATCCGGATTTGCGAGAAGCACCAGGACTGCGCATTCCTGTGCTTTACCAACTCCACGCTGATCGACGAGGCCTTCTGCGACGATATGATTCGCGTAGGTAATTTTGTCCCCGCCATCAGCGCCGAGGGCAATGAGCACACCACCGACGCCCGTCGCGGCGAGGGCACCTACGCAAAGATCGAGCACGCCATGAAACTCCTGCGCGAGCGCGACTTACCGTTTGGTATCTCCACCTGTTGGACCAGCGCCAATGCCGATACGGTTGCTACCGAGGAGAACATGGACTGGATGATCGGCGAGGGAGCACTCTTCTGCTGGTACTTCCACTTTATGCCGGTTGGCCGCAACGCAACCCCCGAGCTCATGCCCACGCCCAAGCAGCGCGAGCACATGTATCACTTTATCCGTGAAATGCGCGAGAAGAAGCCGCTGTTTACGCTCGACTTTCAAAACGATGGCGAGTTTGTAGGCGGATGTATCGCCGGAGGTCGCCGCTACCTGCACATCAACGCCGCCGGAGACGTGGAGCCGTGCGTGTTCATCCACTACTCAAACGCCAACATCCACGATGTGAGCTTACTCGACGCGCTGCGCTCTCCCCTCTTTATGAAGTACTACGAAAACATGCCGTTCAACGACAACTACCTCAAACCATGCCCCATGCTCGAGAATCCCGACGTGCTGCCCAAAATCGTCGCCGAGAGTGGCGCAATGAGCACTGATCTTATCGAGAAGGAGTCACCCGAGCAGCTGCGCGAAAAGACCCAAGCTGCCGCCGAGGCATGGTCACCTGTCGCCGACCGCATCTGGAACGACACCGACGATCCGCTATACGCCAAGCGTCACGAGGATAAGTCACAAGGTATGGCCGATAGCGACATGCACAAGTTCGAAAAACAGGGCCGCACACTCAAAAACGGCGATTAATGCTGCCCTACATGACAAACGCTCAGAAATGAAGCGGAGCAGTCTCGAGGCTCATCTTCGGGGCTGCTCCGCCTTACCATCAAAACAGTTTTCCTAAATTGCGGTGAAATAGGGACTAGATCGGCCTTCCAATAGCCAAAACGATTCCTTTTCCACCGCAACTTCTTTAAGTTGTTGAATTATCAATGCTATTCGAAGCGAGATTCCAGGCTCGACAGGCCGTTGAGCGTGAGGTCATTGGCAACCTCCGAGACGCGCTCGATGGCAACCGAGCCGTCAGACAACGCCCACGTGCGATAGATACCGATAATACCCGACAGCAAAAACGCCAGATAGTAATCGAACATCTCGTCCTTGAGACCTTGGGGCAGCAGATCGCGCTCGGCAATCTCGCGTTCGAGCGGCGCACGAAGACGAGCCATAAAATCATCGAGCGGAATATTCTCGATCAGCTGACGATTGAGCACCAAGTTGTTGCACAGTGCCTCGTTAACGGTTTTAAAGAAGGTCGCCGCCGCGCCAAGAGCGCGCTCGTTGGTGTCGCCGTCCATGGAAGCAAGGGTTTTCTCGACCGAGTCGACAATCATCTCCACCACATCGACAGCAATGGCATCAAGCAGGCCGTCAACCGTACCAAAGTGAACGTAAAAGGTCTTGCGGTCGACATTGGCCTCGCGAGCGATGGCACTCACCGTAATGTCTGCCAGCGGCTTTTCCATGAGCAGGCGCTCGAAAGCCGAAAGGATGGCATTGCGGCTGCGAACTATGCGACGATCAAGACGCGGTTTGCTGGTTGCCATGGGCGTGTCCCTTCGATATGCGAGCATTCATCAACAGATGAGAGATAATCTACGTAAGAGGATTATCCCCCATACAGCACAAATATGACCCGCATCATGAAGAACGCACGACTGCCCTACTGCGACTTAGGATGCTTCTTCTTATTGAGTGCCGACGGAGATACGCGAATACCATCGCCTGTCTGGCGCACATAGGCTTTATGAGCCGGCTTAGCGGTCCCAGAAGCCTTCTGAGCGCGCTTCATGGGATCAACGGTAACAGCATTCGTGGGGTGCGGCTTAGTGGGCGCAGAGGGCGTCTGAGGCGTGCGGCCAAGCTTGCGCATCACACGATCCCAGCGCGCATGGATGCTCTCGTTGTGGGCGCTCTTAAGTCCCAGCAGGGGTGCAGCCAAAATGGTCGGCGCAATAAACGTAATGAGGCGCCACAGCAGATAGCCGGCGGTCGAAGCCGACCCAAAGAAATGACCCAAGAACAATGCAAAGCCGCCCTCAGCGCCACCAGTTCCACCGGGCAAGGGAACCGCAGAGCTCAGCAGCTGGACAAAGGCGCTCGCGGCCATGACCGAGAAAAAGTCGACCTCGTGGTGGCCAAAGGCAAGCATCAGGAAATACGGCACCAGATAGAAAAACGCGAGCTGCAGCATGGTGATAAACACGGTGAGCAGCATGGAAGAAAAATGTCCGGCTGAAAGCTTGAACTTCTCGGAGAAGGAGTAGATCTCTCCATCGACAAACGTGCGCCAACCCTCGATCTTAGTGGACGAGACGCCTATGCGCTCGAGCCAATTAATGATGCAATGGGCGACGCGCGTGACGGTCTTAGGCATGAGCGCGACGGCAAAGATACCCAGCAAGATGCAGCAGTGCCCGCCAAAGCTAAAGACGCACAGCAGCGTCATGTCGCCATAGCGCTCGGCGAAAAACGGCATGCGAGCAAGCAGTAGGATAGCGCCCCAGGCAACGAGACCAAACTGGTACACGATAAAGCGCGTGAACTGCGTTGCTCCGGCCTCGCCGACATTTTGGCCCGCCTTGGTCAGGCGGTAGATCTGGGCGGGAGTCGAGCCCATCATCATGGGCGTCAGGTTGCCAAAGAAGATGCCGCTCGCCTCGACCGAAATCAGGTCGCGGATGCCGACGGGTGAATTAGGATCGAGCCAAACGGCAATCGCGTACGCCACGATGCCAAAGAAGAGGTACAAGAACATGCAGAAGCATGCAGCAACGAGCCATGGCGCCTGGACGCTCGACATAGCGGCCCAGAACTGCCCCATCTGCCCGGTTACCACCAGATAGACAATATAACCCACCAGTACGACGCCGATAAAGATAGCGCCGCGGCGTGCGCTCTTATTGTCATCGCCGCCCGAGGCCTCAACCTCGACCTGGGGCTTAGACGTATGCTGAGAGGACTCCGTCATGAGACTCCTTCTAACAGTCAAAATATCTTGGATATTGTACCCGTAAGGGCCATAGGCAGAACGCAAAGCTCTGGTTCAAACGGGAATTGCAGACGGTTGTTTGAAAATAAAAAACCCCGGCCTCCCATGGGAAGACCGGGTATCAGATGCGTGGTAGCCCGTACCAGATTCGAACTGGTGATCTCCGCCTTGAGAGGGCGGCGTCC
>UQSK01000064.1 GCA_900543605.1 uncultured Collinsella sp. | reverse complement strand
CGAGATTACTACGCGTCTCGTGGGCTCGGAGATGTGTATAAGAGACAGACCTGGTGCAGCCCTGCCGCGCGGGCTACATTGAGCCTGCCACGCTTGTCGAGCTGCTAGGCGACGACGTGGCGCTCGTGAGCATTATGGTCGCCAACAACGAGACCGGCGTGGTGCAGCCCATCCGCGAGCTTGCCGCTGCTGCACATGCCGCCGGCGCCCTGTTCCACACCGATGCCATCCAGGGCTATCTGCATATTCCGCTCGACGCCACCGAGCTGGGCGTCGATGCTATGTCCGTCGCGGCCCACAAAATTGGCGGTCCTGTGGCATCCGGCGCGCTCTACGTTAAGACCCGCACGCCACTGCGCCCCCGCATCTTTGGCGGCGGACAGGAAGCCGGACGTCGCGCCGGCACGCAGGACCTGCGCACGCAGCTGGCCTTTGCCGCTGCTGCCCGCACGCTGGCACCCCAAGTGGCTCAGGAGCGCGAAAAGCTGCAAGCCCTTTCCGACAAACTCTACGCCACGCTTACGGCCCATCCACGCATTCATGCCACCATGGGCGACTACGAGCAGGTCGACCGTCTGCCGGGTATGGTTTCGATCTACGTCGACGGCATGGACTCCGAGGAGCTCATCGTCAAGCTCGACGCCGCCGGCTTTGAGGTTTCGGCCGGATCGGCTTGCTCGAGCGGCAGCATGGACCCGAGCCACGTGCTCAGCGCCATGGGCATTGGTCGCGAGCAGGCGCTGGGCGCACTGCGCATCTCCTTCGATGACCGCGTGAACCCTGCCGACCTGGATGAGTTCGCCCAGACGCTGCTCTCGATCGTAGGTGCCGCATGATCGTCGCCGAGCTCGAGCGTGCCCTGCTGGCACGCTATCCCAAGGCGGACGCCGAGGGCTGGGACCATGTAGGACTCTCCGTTGGCGACCCTGCCGCGGAGATTACCGGTGTTGCCTGCGCACTCGATGCGACCGAAGCCAATGTGCACCGCGCTCTCGAGGCCGGTGCCAACGTGCTGCTGACGCATCATCCCATATACATCAAGGCACCCGAGGCCTTTTGTCCGGCAGATGCCGCACGCCCCCAATGCAGCGCGGCGCTCTACGAGGCAGCGCGTTGCGGCGTGAGCATTATCTCGCTTCACACCAACCTGGACCGCTCGCACGAAGCCCGCGCCGGCCTGAGCGAGCTGCTGGGTGCCACACCCGCGAGCTCGCTGGAGCTCGTGGACGACCCCGAGGCCACCGGCCTGGGCGCGCTTGCAACGCTCAACGACCCGTGCACGCTGCGCGATCTTGCCACCCGTGCTGCCACGGCCTTCGGCAGCGATCCGCGTGTATGGGGCGAAACCGATCGCCCGTGCCGCACCGTCGCCATTTTGGGCGGCTCACTGGGCGACTTTGGAGAGCTCGCCATCGCCGCGGGCGCAGATGTTGTCGTAACGGGCGAGGCGGGCTACCACGTGGCGCAAGACCTTGCCTTGCGCGGGCTGCCGGTGATCTTGCTCGGCCACGACCGCTCTGAAGAGCCGTTCGTTGATATATTGATGAACTCTGCAGTTGACGCCGGGGTCGACCCCCGTCATGCGATTAAAATACTGAACCCTTGCCAATGGTGGACTGTGACAAAAGGAGAGAACTTATGAGCGCCGGCGCTACGCTATTCAAGCTGCAACAGATCGATTTGGAGCTCGCCCGTAACAAGAGCGAACTTGCCAATATGCCGGAGCTCAAGGAGCTCGCTTCCAAGCGCAAGACCTATGTGAAGCTCAAGTCCGAGATGACCAAGCTCTACGCCCAGCGCAAGGATCTGGACATTGAGCTCGACGATCTCAACACCACCGAGATTCAGACCAACAACGCCATCGAGGCTGCCAAGAAGCGCCACGTCGACGGTTCCGACTACCGCGAGGTTCAGGACCTGGAAAACGAGCTCGCCACCCTGGCCAAGCGTCTGGACAAGATTGAGCACACCCGCAAGGACGTCGTTGTCGCCCACAAAGAGGCGCTCGACCGCGAGACCCGCGCGCAGGCCATCATCGCCAAGTTCGAGGAGGGCGTGAAGGCCGATACCAAGGCCGCCCGCGCCAAGGCTGCCGACCTGCAGGCTCAGATTGACGCCGCCACCAAGGAGCGCACCGCGCTTGCCGCTACGCTGCCGGCCGACGTGCTCACCGACTACAAGCGTCTGCTCAAGCAGTTCCGCGGCCTGGCCGTCGAGACCATCCAGGGCAACATCCCCACGGTCTGCCACACCGCGCTGCAGGCATCGTCCATGAGCGACCTCAACCACGACGGTAGCGAGATTACGCATTGCCCGTACTGCCACCGCCTGCTCGTGCTCCCCAGCAAGGAAGCCTAACGATGACGGCGGCACCCAACAATTCAATGCAACTTGAGGGAAAAACGATCCTGCTGGGCATTACCGGCGGGATCGCCGCCTATAAGTCGTGCAATATCGTGCGCCTGCTGCAAAAGCGCGGCGCGCGCGTCAAGGTCGTTATGAGCGAGCATGCCACCGAGTTTGTGGGCCCTCTCACCTTCCGTGCGCTCACCAACGAGCCTGTTGCCGTTGGTCTGTTCGACGACCCCTCCGACCCCATCCACCACATTTCGCTGGCGCAGGAGCCCGATCTGGTGGTCGTGGCGCCTGCCACGGCCAATATCATCGCTAAGATGGCCAACGGAATCGCCGATGACCTCATCTCCACTACGCTGCTTGCCACGCCACGACCAATCGTGGTCGCGCCGGCCATGAACAACGGCATGTGGAAGGCACCGGCAACGCAGGCCAACATGGCCACGCTGCGCGACCGCGGCGTGCATGTGGTGGGACCCGGCAGCGGCTACCTTGCCTGCGGCGACGTGGACACAGGACGCATGAGCGAGCCCGAGGACATCGTCGAGGCTGTCTGCGAGGTGCTCAACCCCGTGCCTCAGGACCTGGTAGGTAAGCGCATCGTGATTACCGCCGGCCCCACGCACGAACCGATCGACCCGGTGCGCTTCATTGGCAACCGCTCTTCGGGCAAGATGGGCATCGCCCTGGCGGGGGAGGCTGCTCGCCGCGGTGCTGCGGTCACGCTCGTGTTGGGACCGACATCGATCGATGCGCCCCGCGGCGTGGAATGCGTGCGCGTGCAGACCGCAGCAGAGATGCTGGAGGCGGCACTGAGCGCCTTCCAGACGGCCGATGCGGCCATTTGCGCCGCAGCCGTCGCCGACTACACACCCGCCGCTCCTGCCAACCATAAACTCAAAAAGTCCAACGAACGCTTGGATCGCATCGAGCTTGTCGAAACGGTCGATATTTTGGCCGAGCTCTCGCGTCAGAAGGGCGAGCGATGCGTGATCGGCTTTGCGGCCGAGACCGACAACGTCGTGGAGTACGCGCAGCGCAAGCTCGCGCGCAAGGGTTGCGATGCCATTATCGCCAACGATGTCTCGCGCGCCGATTCAGGCTTTGGAACCGACACTAACAAGGCCTGGGTTGTGAGCACAACGGGTACGCAAGAGCTTCCCGTGCTAACAAAACCCCAGCTCGCAGATACAATTTTGGACTTGCTTCAAAATTTATAAAAAAGTTCTTGCACAAGTCTAAAGTTTCGGGTTAATATACTCCCTGTTGCGAGCGAGAGCAGAGCAACAAACAAAAGCTTCGGGACGTGGCGCAGCTTGGTAGCGCACTTGACTGGGGGTCAAGGGGTCGCTGGTTCGAATCCAGTCGTCCCGACCAGAAGTTTGCAGGTCAGGCACCTAGTGCCTGACTTTTTTGTTTTAAGCGGTGCCAATAATCTACCTACGCGATAATCGCCTTTTGCGGTTACTTGCGCGTTTTGCACACGCTTGAGCCGATTTATTAACGCGATACGAATCTACATACGCGTAGCTGGTATACAGCCGAGTACAGGCCGAATTTATCGCGGCGATTTACACAGATATAGCGACTGTAACGAACAAGCGTGTCGCTGTATTTAGTCCAGTAGTCCACTTGATCGGTGGACAAGTGGGCTGTTGCAACGAAACGCAAAGCAGGACGGGCTCTATACGAGGACGCCGCAGAGGTAATGGCGGAGGAGTGCGGCTGGCGCTCTGAGAGCCGCTGTATGACCCTATTTCTCCTCAACCCGAATACCTGTGCCGCGAACCTAAACCGTTCGTACACTTGCCAAAAGAAAAGCCCGCGCAGCCTGTGCGGGCTTAACAGATGAATCTAAAGACAGAAAGATGAATTAGAAGGAGAAAGCGGGGAACACATAGGGGACGCCAGTCGCGTTGCTGTAGTCCCAGTCGCCGTTGCCAACGACAAAGCGGAAGCCCGTGGAGGCGCTCGGAGTCACGGAGCGAGTCCAGTGATGGTAACTCGACGAAGCTCCGGAGTAGTTCGACGTCGTCACGCCCTTGGACTTGTAGAACTCGTACTGGGTGCCATCGGACTGCATGTCCCCGTATATCTCGGTCGTAGAGAGCAGGAAGACCTTGTCGGTCGTGGCCGAAGGCGTGCCGGCGGTACCGCCGCTCTTGTTGTCGGTCATCTTCTTGACAGACTTCACCTTGGACTGGAGCCCGCTGGGCAGGAGCGACCAGAGGTCACCGCTGTTGAGGCGGCTGCGAAGCTCCGACTTCTCCCAACCGCCAGCGTTGGTGCCGGTTGCGTTCATTCTCTGAGCGCCCAAGACAGTGTTGGCTACCTCGAACGTCAAACCCGCCTTGCCGGAACCGTCGACCAGATCATCGTGGTTGATGCCGACGATGCGGTATTCGAGCGTCTTGCTGTTCGTCAGCTTGACGGACCATTTCGTCCCCGCATTCATAGCGGCCTCGGCCTTTGCGTACGCCGGCAACGCCTCGCCCTTCGCGGCGATGTCCTCGGCGACCGCCTTCTGCTCATCGAGCGTCCAGTCCTTCGCGTCCTTAGCGATAGCCGCCTGGACGGTCGCGGAATCGGCCCCAGCGGAGCCTCCACCAGCCGCACCTCCCTCGATGCCGCCGGTCGTCCCATTGTTCACAGTGTTGCCGACCAGGTTGAACTGGTTTCGGATGGCCCCGGCCACGCCGGGCCCCGCGAACACGATGACCAGGCCGATGACCGCGATGATCAGGACGTACTCGATGATAGATTGCCCTCGGAGGCGGGTATTCCTAGGAAATACCCCCCCCCGAAGGTTAATTGCCGCTGCATGCATATGTGACACTCCCTTCGCTCAGGGTGAATAGAAACAAGTTGAGCGTAGGGTTATCGCGGGAATCTACCTTGGTCTTGCCGCTGCGGCAACGACGACGGCAGGGGAGAGAACCGAGCGTCTTGAATGCCGCCATAATGCCCTCTTCGGGCATCGCTCCTATTCCTATCGGGACAATCACTTCATGCCTTTAGATAGACGATTTAATGCCGCAGTAAAGCGGGGTCCAGCTATAAGCCGAACCCCGCTCAAGAGAAACCTTTAGAGCCGGGACAGACGATGCGTGCGGATAGTCACTCGGCCTCCGCTGCCATGCGCATGACCTCTTCCATCGGGTAGCGGGTGCCGCCATCCCCGTCCAAGGCCTCGTTGTAGGCCTCGATGTCCGCCATGCCCTCAGCCTTCTCGAGCGCGGCCCTTCTCACGAACTCGGAAAAGGACATGCCCGCTGCGTCCGCATTATCCTGAATCGAAGCTCTTTCGTCCTCGTCGAACTTGACCGCGATCTCGCGCATCGCCATGATCGCTCCCGTCAACGCCGTCATCGAAGTGAATCCATTATCCACCCACTGTATACGCCCCGAACTCGAAACACCAAGCAGGATGGACTCAATACGAGGACGCAGCAGGGTAATGGCGGGGGAGTGCGGCAGGCGCTCTGAGAGCCGCTGTATGACCCCATTTCTCTTCAATCCGACTACCCGTGCCATGAACCTGAAGCCGTTCGTTCGGTCGCCAAAAGAAAGCACGCGCGGGGTAACGCGGGCTTTGCGCTAGACAAGCTAGAAGCACCAGGCGGGGGAGACGCAAAACCAGCCCGGCGCGGAGTTGCTGTCCGACGGATTGCCGCTGCTGTCGACATGGAGGAAGCCCTTCGAGGCGTTCGGAAACACCGAACGCTCCCACCAACCGCTGCCAATGGCAATGGCAGAGTTGGGATTATAGTTCTCCGTCACCTTGCCTTTGAAAGCCTCGTACTGGGTGCCCTCGGAGGAAGTCCAGGGATAGGATGCCCAATAGGAGGTGGGGGCGATCTCAGAGTAGCTGAGCAGGAACAGCTTGTCCGAGGTAGCCGTCACGGCGGCGTTCTTGTTCTCATCACCGCCCCCAACATTGTTCGATAGCTTCTTGACGGCCTTTACCTTGGACAGGAAATCGGAAGGCATCAGATTCCAGATCTTGCCGGAGTTCATTTTCTGACGGAGTTCAGACTTCTCCCAACCGCCGGCGTTGGTGTCAATCGCGTTCATGGGGGACCAAATGCCCGTCGTGGTGGTGAGGAACGTGAGGCCCGCCTTGCCGGATCCGCCTGCAAGGTCATCATGATTGATGCCGATAATGCGGTAAGTCAGCGTCTTGCCATCGGTGAGCTTCATCGAGAACTCGGTGCCGGCATCCATCGCGGCCTTCGCCTTGGCGTAGGCGGGCGACGCCTCGCCCTTGGCGGCGATGTCCTCGGCAACTGCCTTCTGCTCACCGAGGGTCCAGTCCTTCGCGTCCTTGGCGAGCGCCGCCTGGACGGTCGCGGAACCCGCGCCGTTACCGCTGCCGGAACCGCTCGGTTCCCAAGTCCCACCTGCTGTCCCGTTTACCAATACTCCCGCCACCATGTTGAACTGGTTCCTGATTGCCGACGAGACCCAAGGGCCGGCTATCATCACAACCAGGACGATAATCGCGATGACCAGAACGTACTCGATGGCTCCTTGGCCTCGGAGGCGGGTATTCCTAGGAGATACCCCCCCCCCGAAGGTTAATTGCCGCTGCATGCATATGCGACACTCCCTTCGCATGGGGATTGATATTGCATGCAGAGCGTACGTTAAGGCGAACCGACTAGCCCGTAACGTGCCGCTGAGGCAACGGCGGCACGGGTGCCCGCGCCACATAAACTGCTTGCCGTTTTGTTTCTTCAGACCTATTGCCACGCCTTCGGGAGGATAACGCCGGGGGCGCAGTGATTGAAGTCACTATGATTGGCATAGGTTGGGACATTCCAATCGGAACAGTCGAGGTTTAGATTTTTGCAATAGCTAAACATGCCGAGCATATCCATAACATCTGAGGTCTTCCACCCTGGTCCAAATTTCACGCTTTTCAGCGAGCTGTCGGTGGAAAAAGGAGACGTAAATCGCCGGCTTTCCGCGTCGACCATCCGGAGATGTCAATCTCCTCGACCTTGTAAAGGTTTTTGAGCGCCGAGTCGAATTCGACGACCGAGGACGTATCCCAGCTTGAAATACTGAAGGAAGTCGCATTGCCGCAATACGCGAATGCGTGCTGCAGATTTGTGCAGTTCGACATGTCGAACTTTGCCAGATCAAAGCTCTTGCAGTTCTCCATGTACTGAAAGCAAAATGCCAACGAGTGGATTTCTATGCCATCGTCAATGGCCTTTACGGCCACGATATTATTTCTGTTAGGCCACCAGGGGGCAGTCGTCTTGCCGTCGTTTCCCACGGTCGCGGTGACGTATCCATTTTCGAACCCCGTATACACCGCCGTCACGCGGCGGCTGTTGAGCATGTCACCGACTCTGGGGGCCCCGCGGCGCTTGTAGAACATGAGGCTGTGGTCGTCCTCCGAGTACACGGCGAACGCTATCCCGTGAACGGGGTCCACGATGTCGGCGTCGGTCAACGACCCGTTGCCGCCGCCCGTGCCGCCCGACTCCCAGCTCCCCTTTGAGATTCCGTTGCCGAGCGTCCCCGCCACCGTGTTGAACTGGTTTGTGATCGCCGACGAGACCCACGGTCCCGCGATCAGCACCACCAGGACGATGATCGCGATGATCAGTACGTACTCGACTGTCGACTGCCCCTTCGGGCGGCGGGTAAATCTGGGAGATACCCCCCCCCGAAAGGAATTTCCGCTGCATGCATGTGAGGCTCCTCTCGGATTGCTTTGGCTGATGCTGCAGAGGATAGACGCGATTACTAAGGATGAGTCAACAATGCCGCAGCGGCATTCACACTAAGAGGGTAAGGCGTTCGGAGTGACATCCCGTTCCAAAACGTATACTTGATTTAAGGCGGAGTGAAATGTGGGCGCGCAAGGAGATGCGGAATCGATGAGAGCCTCAAAAAAATTACTGCAGTGTTATCATCTTTCATCCTCTCTATTCTTCCATTTCTGATTCTATGGGCGGCTTGGTCAGTCCTCCCTGATACAATTCCCGCTCATTGGAGTGGGGGTGTGGTTGATCGATGGGGT
>UQSK01000063.1 GCA_900543605.1 uncultured Collinsella sp. | reverse complement strand
GATCTACACCTATTAAGTCGTCGGCAGCGTCAGATGTGTATAAGAGACAGCGCATCGACACCGGCGACCTTCCAGATGCCTCGCTCGAGGTTGATGCCCCCATGGCCGATTACTCGGGCCACGAGGGCATGTGGGCCGCCGCCACCGCGATTATGGATGAGATTGACGAGCCTGCTCCTGTTGCAGCCCCCGCTCCCGTCGCTGCCCCTCAGCCTGCTGCTCCCGCCTATGTCGGCCGTCACAGTGCTGTGTTCCCCGAGGATACTGCCCGTATCTCGCGCGAGAGCATCGAGCGGGCCGAAGCTATTGCCGCCGGCATTATGGAAAACCGTCGTCACGAGCGCGTCAATCAGATCCTCGAGGAAGAGATCGAGCGCCTGCAGTCCTCAACCGCCGAGCGTACGGGCCGTGCCTATCTGAGCGTTATCGAGGGCGGTACCGCCAGCTTCGCGCCGCTCCGCGCGGAGGCATAACTTCTGCATGGTTAAGATCAATCGAAAATGGGCGGTTGTAACCTGCCTGATGGCGCTCTTGATCTGGGTCAATTCGCTGGTTCCCGGCTCGGGGTCGGGCTCGCTGAGCCTAACGGTCATGGAAGCTATCCGCAGTTTCCTGCACGGCGTGGGACTTCCATATGAATGGGTGACCAACTTTGTTGTTCGCAAGTGCGCGCATTTTACCGAGTATATGGTGCTCGGCATCCTGGCAACGCACGCCTTTGATTTTGAGGGCCGGCGCACCTTTGACGTGCTGCTGCCCACGGCGGTGTTCCTGCTGCTGATTCCTTCGATCGACGAGACGATTCAGCTCTTTGTGCCGGGACGCGCCGGCATGATCACCGACGTGATGATCGACTGCTGTGGAGCGGCAACGGGCGTTGCGCTCCGATATATCTTACGGTCGCTGATGTGCGCCAAAAAGGCCGCCTAGGACGTATTGTTTGGTCCTAGGCGGCCTTTTTTATTTGAGGGCTTATATGAGGTGTGGTGGCGTCGTTCTGTAGGTCGGATTTGCCGGGCGCGCCACGCCCTGTGGGTGCGTCTGCTACTGAAGCGCCTGTGCGCCCAGGGCCAGGCAACCCATGATGCCCTGCTTGCCCTCGAGGCTGTTGTTGACGATGTAGGTATCGATGTCGTTGACCTCGGGCGTGACGATATAGCCGTTGAGCATCTCGGCGCACTTTTTGCGTGCGAGCGGCACGATGGGGGTGTGGTCGGCCACGCCGCCGCCGATGATGATCTTTTGCGGCGCGTAGCACAGCGTGTAGGTCATGAGTGCTTGTGCCAGATAGCCGGCGAGCAGGTCCATGGCCTCCGGGTCATCGGCCATGTCTCCGGCGCTCTTGCCATCCCAGCGCTTTTTAACGCCGGGACCGGCGATGAGGCCCTCTAGGCAGTTGTCGTGGAAGGGGCAGGCGCTATGCTCGCCGATGGTGTCGCGCGGGTCGCGCGTGACCAGGATGTGGCCGGCCTCGGGGTGCATCATGCCGTGCACGAGCTTACCGCCCGAGAGCACGCCGGCGCCCACGCCGGTACCGATGGTCAGGTAGACCACGTCCGTGAGGCCCTGGGCGCAACCAAAGGTGACCTCGCCCAGGCAGGCGACGTTGACGTCGGTGTCGTAGCCGCAGGGGATATTGAGCTCGTTTTGGATAGTGCCCAGCAGGTCGAAGTAGCGCCATGCCGTTTTGGGCGTCTCCAGGATCTTGCCGTATTGGGGCGAAGCGGGGTTGACTGCGGTGGGGCCAAAGGCGCCGATGCCCAGTGCGGCGATGCCCTTGTCGGCAAACCATGCATTGACGGCCTCAACGGTCTCCTGCGGGGTCGTGGTCGCGATCTGCTCACGCTCCAGGACCGTACCGTCTGCATAGCCTGTGGCGCAGACCATCTTGGTGCCGCCGGCCTCGAGCGCTCCGATAAGCTGCTGTTCTGCCATAGTATTCCTCTCTCTGGGACGAGTTGCTCCGTGACTAAAGTATAGAGCTCTAAACCATTTAAGAAAGCGCTATAGAAAGAAGCCTCGCAACGCGGCGGGCGGTGCGGGGCTTCTTTGGTTGCTTTAGTTGCCGGGCCGTCCTTACCCGCGCGGCTTGATTTTATCACGTAGCGACTTGAGGTTCTCCAGTGCCGCGTTAAGCGTCTCGTCTCGCTTGGCAAAGTGGAAACGAATCAGATGGTTGACGGGCTCGCGGAAGAAGCTCGAGCCGGGCACGGCGCCCACGCCCACTTTAGACGCGAGGTCCTCACAGAATTCGAGGTCGCTATCATAGCCAAACTCAGAGATGTCCATCATGACGTAGTAGGCGCCCTGCGGTACGTTGTGCTTAAGTCCGATACTATCGAGCCCTTGGCAGAACAGGTCGCGCTTGGCGGTATAGAGGTCGAGGACCTCATCGTAATAGCTGTCGTCGAAGTTGAGGGCGGTGACAACGGCTTCCTGCAGGGGAGCGGCGGCACCCACGGTGAGGAAGTCGTGGACCTTCTTGATGCGCTCGGTGATCTGGGCCGGGGCAATGGTGTAGCCAAGACGCCAGCCGGTGATGGAGTACGTCTTAGACAGCGAGCTGCAACTGATGGTTCGTTCGAACATGCCGGGCAGCGTGGCCATATAGACGTGCTCGTGGGGCGCGTAGACGATGTGCTCGTATACCTCGTCGGTAATGCAGTAGGCGTCGTATTTTTTGCAGAGGTCGGCGATAAAGGTGAGCTCCTCGCGCGTGAAGACCTTGCCGCAGGGGTTGGAAGGGTTGCACAGGACGATGGCCTTGGGGTCGTTGTCGCGGAAGGCCGCCTCGAGCAGCTCACGGTCAAAGTCGAATGTGGGCGGGTTGAGCGGCACGTAGATGGGCTCGGCACCCGAAAGGATCGTGTCGGCGCCGTAGTTCTCGTAGAATGGCGAGAAGATGACGACCTTGTCGCCGGGGTTCGTGACCGTCATCATGGCGGCCATCATGGCCTCGGTGGAGCCGCAGGTGACTACGATATTCTCGTTGGGGTTCACCGGCATGCCCATAAAGTGCTCCTGTTTGGCGGCGAGCGCCTCGCGCATGGCCTGGGAGCCCCAGGTGATGGAGTACTGGTGGTAAAGCGGCTTGGGGTCGGTGGCGATGGTGCTGAGGCTATCGAGCAGCTGCGCCGGGGGATCGAAGTCAGGGAAGCCCTGCGACAGGTTGACGGCGCCGTACTTATTGGAGATGCGTGTCATGCGGCGGATGACCGAATCGGTAAATCTTGCCGTGCGGTTGGAGAGTTCTTTCATGACGGTCCTTTCGAGGATTTGCAGTGGGGCAAGTTTACTCCCATGAAACCGGTGGGATTTGCTCGAAATGGTCTCGAAAAACTCTTTTCAAAATTCTTGAAAATTGGGGCTTGCATCGAGTGGCTTTCCTTGCAATAATAGTCGAGCGCGAAGCGCACAGGACACGGTGGGTGTAGCTCAGTTGGCTAGAGCGACGGGTTGTGGTCCCGTAGGTCGAGGGTTCGAGTCCCTTTACCCACCCCAGTTCTTGCTTCGTGTTGATATCGGGTCGTTAGCTCAGTTGGTAGAGCAGGGGACTCTTAATCCCAAGGTCCAGGGTTCGACCCCCTGACGGCCCACCAAAGCATGTTAAAGCGACTGGCTTAAGCTGGTCGCTTTTTTGTTAACCTCGCATGGGGTCGAACCCGAAAGGGCACAGCCGCTTTCACAGATCGAGCTTACCCTGGGGATCGGTAAAACCGTCAGTACCCTCCTTGAGTTTCTTCTCGTCTGCCTTCACGCGACGCTCGAGCTTTTTTGTATTCTCGGCAGGCGGTAGGTTCTCGGGGACAATTCCGCGGTCGATGAGGCTGCCACGCACGCTTGTGTTGTTCTCGACGTGCTCTTGCTTGATCTGGTCCAGGCCGTACAGGTCGTGTTCCTCGGCGTTGAAGGCCGTCATCGAGTTCGTAAGGTCCTTTGCTTTGATGAGGACATCGGCTAACCTGTCCGCCAATGCCGCGCTCTTGGGTACGCCGAGCTGCTGCATCATTTCCGCCGTGCTTCTGCCGCCGAATAACGCCTCATCGCCCTTCGACTTGATGATCGCGAATCCTTTGGAGTCCACGCCGCGTTTGAACGCAATACCCGAGAGCTGTTTCTCTGAATCGGATAGCGAGTGGCGCGCCTGCAAGCGCTGAATCTCTGCGAAGCGCTGCTCTATGAGCTCTTGGCGGCGCGTCTGCACGGCAAAGTATGCCTGGGCGAGCGCGATCTCTGGCTTGTTTGAATCTCCGTTCTGTGCGATTAAATAGCATGCATAGCGCGTAAGTTTGTAGTCTTTAACCGCGCGAGCGGCGACACCGGCAGTTACCATTTTCGTGGTATCACGAAAATGGGAATCAACTGGAGTTTTGTTTGTTTCGCACGAGACTTTTGCCCTCTTAACAACTTCGGCGAAGTTCTCCCATCGAGTGTACCCCATGGGTTCCATTAAATCGCGTGCGAGCCAATACTCAACGCCGTCTTCCACATTGGCGTAGCTATCAAGTTTGACACGCCACTTCTCGATATCACTACTGTCCATATCTCCTCCTCGCTGGTCTATTGTCTGTGCGGGCTTTGCCCGCTCTGTATTCGGAATTAGAATACGCTGCCGTGCGGACACGAATAGGCCCCGTGCCACCTCGAGCTCACGGGGCCCATAGATATCGATTAGTTGTGTTCTGCTTTAGATGGGTGTCCAGTTTAGTCCGTTCGATAGTGCGAACCTAAGCTTTCAGTTCGCTTGCGCATGGCTTTGACCAT
Organism: uncultured Collinsella sp.; assembly: GCA_900543605.1. Lineage (GTDB taxonomy): Bacteria > Actinomycetota > Coriobacteriia > Coriobacteriales > Coriobacteriaceae > Collinsella. The sequence goes on along the minus strand of UQSK01000063.1, from coordinate 3,903 downwards.
TTCCTGTGCTAGTCGAATCTGCGATTGCAGGCGGGCGAGGGCTGCGACTTCGCTGTCCTGGGCTTTCTGTGTGCTCAAGGTCGTTGCCTCCGTCTTTAAGCCCTCAAGCTCGTGTAGTGCCTCGGATAGGCCCGTCTCGGTGCGGTTGATCATGCAATAGGTGCTCATCGTGTGCTTAAGGCCGTGTGTCAGGCGTTCGGCGACTGTTGTGGCAATGCCGTACTGGGGGAGGGCGATGTCCGCCTTCGGGGCCTCCTCAGGTGTATTCTGTGCTGCTTGGGCTGCCGATGCGCCCGCGATGCGCCCAAACACTATGCCGTTGGCGCTTGACAAGCCGCCAATGCGGTCGGCGCCGTGCATGCCGCCTGTCGCCTCGCCGCAAGCGTAGAGGCCCTCAACGCCCGTATACGCGGTCTTGTCGATTTTGATACCGCCGTTGGCGGCGTGGGCGTACATCGCCACGCGCATCTCGTCGGTCGGCGCGATGCCGTGCTCGTCTTGCAGCCAGGTGGCAAAGGTCTGTACAAACTCGGGGACGTCCTCGCGGGGGAAATCGTAGTGGAGCGCCAGACCTTCGGTACCCGCTTGATCGATGGCAAGATCGATGGCGCGGGAGGCCAAGCGTGACGTGAAGGGACCATATCCAGAGCGCTGCTCGAGCAGGTCGTCCAGCTTGTCGTCGGCAATATCTACCGGCTGGTCTACATGTACGTAGCGCCAGGTTTTCTCATTGAAGACCAAGTTACGCCTGGGCTCGATGAAGCCGGGCATCATCTGCATGAACTCTATATTAGTAAGTGTTGCGCCGTGCGCCAGCGCGATGGCCTGCGAGGAGCTGAGCACATCAGCCGACGTAAGGCTGCGCTCGAACAGGCCGCCTGTGCCACCGGCTGCGATGATCGTGGCCTTGGCAGCAAAGGGCACGATTCGATTTTCGGTAAGGTCGTAGAGTACGGTTCCGGTTATTCTGCCGTTCGTGTCCTCAACAAGGTCGATAAGCTCATGGCGGGGGAGCAGGCGAATGCCGAGCGACTCGATCCAGGTCGTCAGAGCGTCCTCAAGGGGCTTGCGGGTGAGGCCGCGCCACATGCGTGTCTTGTGGTCAAAGCAGGGGATAAATTGCTTTTGTTGAGCACTCTTGGCGCTTTGCGGACGCTGGAGCTCAACGCCCAGGTCTTGCTCGAGCCAGTCAATCGCTTGGGGAATGCCGTGGACGAACGTTTGGACGAGTTCGGGGTCGGCAACGCCGCCGCCGACGGCCAGGATGGTGTCGATGAGGTCCTGCTCGTCGTCTTCGTCGACGGGACCGATGAGGCCGAGGCCCCAGGTACCCGGGAAGAAGCTCGATCCACTCATGGTCTTGCCGGCGCTTGCCACAGTGACGGTTGCACCCGTGCGTGCCGCTTCGATGGCGGCGCAAAGGCCCGCAATGCCGGATCCAATTACCAGTACATCAGTTGATTCCATCGGATTCCTTTCTCGTCCGGCGCATTGTCGCACGGGTGATCGGCAATGGGGCCGCAAAGACCCGGCAAATCGGTAAAGGGCAAATATGGCAGGTGGGCGTCATGGACGCTCTGACGCTCCATCTCATCACATCTTGTATTTCGCCCCAACTGATATATCGGCATTAGCTACCCTGCGACAGCGCAAACAAAAAGAGCCGCTACCCGGGTGGGTAGCGGCTCCAAAGCTCAACTATATGAGCATCGCGCGGGCGCGATTAGGCCTTGAGGGCCTCCTCGACGGCGACAGCGCAGGCGACGGTGGCACCGACCATGGGGTTGTTGCCCATGCCGATGAGACCCATCATGTCGACGTGCGCAGGCACGGAGGAAGAACCGGCGAACTGGGCGTCGGAGTGCATGCGGCCCATGGTGTCGGTCATGCCGTAAGAGGCAGGGCCGGCGCCCATGTTGTCCGGGTGCAGGGTACGGCCAGTGCCGCCACCAGAAGCGACGGAGAAGTACTTCTTGCCAGCCTCGAGGCGCTCCTTCTTGTAGGTGCCAGCGACGGGGTGCTGGAAGCGCGTGGGGTTGGTGGAGTTACCGGTGATCGAGATGTCGACGTTCTCGTGCCACATGATGGCAACGCCCTCGCGGACGTCGTCGGCGCCGTAGCAGTTGACGGCGGCGCGGGGACCATCGGAGTAGGGGATGGTCTCGACGACCTTGAGCTCGCCCGTGAAGTAGTCGAACTGGGTCTTCACGTAGGTGAAGCCGTTGATGCGGGCGATGATCTGAGCAGCGTCCTTGCCCAGACCGTTGAGGATGACGCGCAGCGGCTTCTTGCGAGCCTTGTTGGCGTTCAGAGCCAGACCGATAGCGCCCTCAGCGGCAGCGAAGGACTCGTGGCCGGCCAGGAAGGCGAAGCACTCGGTGTCGTCGGAGAGCAGCATAGCGCCCAGGTTGCCGTGGCCCAGACCGACCTTGCGGTCCTCGGCGACGGAACCGGGAACGGTGAAGGCCTGGATGCCCTCGCCGATGATGGCGGCAGCCTCAGAAGCGGACTTGGCGCCACGCTTGACAGCGAGAGCGCAACCGAGGGTGTAGGCCCACTCGGCGTTCTGGAAGGCGATGGACTGGGTGTTGTTGACGATCTCACGCGGGTTGAAGCCCTTGTCGGTGCAGATCTGCAGAGCTTCCTCGAGGGAGGCGATGCCGTTGTCGGCGAGGCACTTGTTGATCTTGTCAGCGCGGCGCTCGTAACCTTCGAACGTAACAGTCATAGTTATTTCCCTCCCTTTCTACTCGTGAACCGGGAACACGCTGGCGACGGAGTGAGTCTCCTCGTCGGTGCGCGGGTCGATGTACTTGGCAGCGTTCTCCCACTGACCATAGTGGCCCATAGCGCCAGCGATGGCCTCCTCGGGGGTCTTGCCGGCCTTGACGGCGTCGGTGAACTTGCCGAGGTTCAGGAACTCGAACGCGATGATCTCGTTCTTGTCATTGAGAGCCATGCGGGTGACGTAGCCCTGAGCGAGCTCGAGGTAACGAGCGCCCTTGGCCTTGGTGCCGAACATGGTGCCGACCTGAGAGCGAAGGCCCTTGCCGAGGTCGTCGAGGGAGGCGCCCACGGGCAGGCCGCCCTCGGAGAACGCGGTCTGGCTGCGGCCGTAAACGATCTGCAGGAAGATCTCGCGCATAGCAACGTTGATGGCGTCGCAGACGAGGTCGGTGTTGAGGGCCTCGAGGATGGTCTTGCCGGGAAGGATCTCGGAAGCCATGGCGGCAGAGTGGGTCATGCCCGAGCAGCCGATGGTCTCAACGAGGGCCTCCTCGATGATGCCGTCCTTGACGTTCAGCGTGAGCTTGCAGGCGCCCTGCTGAGGTGCGCACCAACCCACACCGTGCGTAAGACCGGAGATGTCGGAAATCTCCTTAGCCTGGACCCACTTGCCCTCCTCGGGGATGGGTGCGGGGCCGTGGTATGCACCCTTGGCAACGGGGCACATGTTCTCCACTTCCTGTGAGTACTGCATGCCTCTCCTCTCTATCGTGTTGGCGTCCCGTCTGGGGGTCGTGGCTGGCGATTGCCGGGCGACCCTTCGAAAGGGACATGACATGCAGCCCCTATAATACCGCGAAATGCACGGAATATTCGGCGAACGGCTCAGTTTTCGTAGCGAGAAGTCCGGAAGTTTTAATTGAAACGGTTTAACTCTATGTTCTGTGGTCGCGAACTTCCGTAGAGGGGGTCCGTCTTGGTCAAGCTATTGGTCAGCTCTTGTAAGCATTGCGGGGGTTGACCTGTTGCAACGGTGCCGTTCGCCGCCTGATTACTGCCTTTGGCCGCGCGAGTGTATTGTTTTGCGTGAATGTTTTGATGGCACGCTTCAATCGTGCTGTATTGGATCTGTCTCTTATACACATCTGACGCTGCCGACGACTTAATAGGTGTAGA
>UQSK01000062.1 GCA_900543605.1 uncultured Collinsella sp. | reverse complement strand
AGGCGAGGGTGCGCCGGCAGAGCTCATTGAGGGCTTGCACCGCGCCGCTGCCATTACGCCGGCGCCCGATTGCATTTTGCTCGTGCGTGGCGGCGGTTCCTTCGAGGACCTCATGACCTTTAACGACGAGGAGCTTGCCCGTGCGGTGGCAGCTTGTCCCGTGCCTGTGGTGACGGGCATTGGGCATGAGCCCGATACCTCGATTTGCGACATGGTGAGCGACCGTCGCGCCTCCACGCCCACGGCGGCGGCCGAATCGGTGGCGCCGGCTATGACGGAGTTGGCCGACGTGCTCGAGACGCGCCATCAACGTCTGGGTGCCGCGATGGCTTCGATGATCGGGTCGGATCAGGTCGATCTGGAAATGCTCGACCAGCGCGGTCGTCGTGCCTGGGACACCTATACGGCTCGCTTGGGCGATGCCCTCGATGCCGCCGCATGCCGCCCGTGCCTCAACGATCCAACGTTTATGGTCGAGCGTCGCGAGTCTGAGCTTGCGCTGACTGCCGATCGACTGTCGGGCGCCATAACGCGTTCGGTTGGGGCCTTCCGCTCCAACTTCGAGCGTCTGCCCGAGCGCTTGATCGCAAGCACCTCAGGGCTCGATGGCAAGCGCCATGCGCTCACGCTTGCGAGTTCCCGTCTGGAGCATCAGGGACGTACGATGCTCAGCAAACCCGCGTCCGACCTGGGCCGAGCTGCCGCGTCGCTCGATGCCCTGTCGCCGCTCAAGGTGCTTGCCCGCGGTTACTCCATCGCGTACAGCGATGATGGCGTGGCTACGAGCGCCAAGACCTTTAAGCCGGGCGACGCCATCCGCGTGCGCATGGCGGACGGCAACGTGTCGGCAACCGTCAACGCGGTCGAGTAAACCGCGTTTCATAGCGATAAACCTTTAGGAAAGGAAACAGATATGGCAGAGAAGACCCCGGTCGAGCAGCTTACGTACAAGCAGGCCTCGCAGGAGCTGGAGCTCATCATCCGCAGCTTGGAGTCGGGCGATATGGAGCTCGAGGAGTCGCTCGAGAGCTATACCCGCGGCGTCGAGCTCCTCAAGAGCCTGCGCACCCGCTTGTCCGATGCCGAGCAGAAGGTCTCGGTGCTCCTTAAGGACGTCGACGGCAACGACGTGCTCGCCGACGGCGAGGCCGCCAACACCGACGACAACCTCTCGTTCTAACCATCTCGACCAAATATAATTACCTTGGTCTGTAAGAAAGGAACCAGCTATGTGTGATTGCATCTTCTGCAAAATTGCCAACCACGAGATCCCCTCGACCGTTGTCTATGAGGACGATCAGGTCATCGCGTTCGACGACCTCAATCCCCAGGCGCCGGTCCACACGCTCGTGATCCCTAAGAAGCACTACAGCGACATCGCCGACAACGTGCCTGCCGAGACCATGGGCGCCATGGCCCACGCCATCCAGGAGGTCGCCAAGGCCAAGGGCCTAGAGGACGGTTTCCGCGTCATTTCCAACAAGGGCGTCAACGCCGGCCAGACCGTCATGCACTTCCACATGCACGTCCTCGGCGGCAGGAACCTGGGCGAGAACCTCATCTGAGGACGCATCTTCCGTGCAATGAAACGGAAGCTCAGGCATCGATAACTTATATATCAACGCAATAAACCCGAGCGCGAGGGCGTTTGGGTTTATTATTGAAGCGTATGTAACCTGGCGGCGCCACACCGCCTGTTAGTAGGGAGACACATGAACGTTCTGGTCGTCAACGCAGGATCTTCGACCCTTAAGTATCAGGTCATCGATACCAAATCCCACAAGGTGTCCGCAAAGGGCTCCTGCGAGCGCGTCTGCTTTACCGGCGGTACCTTCACCCACGCTGCCAACGGCTCCAAGAAGGTGACCGAGAACATCGAGTTCCCCGACCACAAGGTCGCCATCGAGGTCGTCCTGAAGGACCTCGAGGCCAACGGCGTCAAGATCGAGGGCATCGGCCACCGTATCGTTCAAGGCGGTTGGTACTTCGGCGATTCCTCCCTCGTCGACGAGGACGTCCTCGCCAAGATCCGCGAGGTCGCTCCGCTCGCCCCGCTGCATAACAACCCCGAGGCCAACGTTATCGAGTACTGCCTCGAGCAGTATCCCGACCTGCCCAACGTCACGGTCTATGACACCGCTTTCCACTTCAACATGCCCGAGGTCGCCAAGACCTACGCCCTTCCCAAGGATGTTTGCGACAAGCTGCACATCCGTAAGTATGGCGCCCACGGCACCAGCTACCGCTATATCTCCAAGAAGGTTGCCGAGATGACCAACGGCGAGGCTCGCAAGGTCGTCGTGTGCCACATCGGTTCCGGCGCTTCCCTGTGCGCCATCGAGGACGGCAAGTGCATGGACACCACCATGGGCTTGACGCCGCTCGACGGTGTCATGATGGGCACCCGCTGCGGCTCCATCGACCCTGCTACCGTGTGCTACCTGCAGCGCGAAGGCGGCTACACCTTCGACGAGGTCGACGAGATGATGAACAAGAAGTCCGGCCTTTTGGCTGTGACCGGCGGCAAGACCAACGACTGCCGCAACGTCGAGGAGCTCGCCGCTGCCGGCGACCCCGAGGCTCAGCTCGCCTTCGATATGTTCGTCTACAAGATTGCCGCCAAGGCCGCCGAGATGGCCACTTCCATGTGCGGCATGGACACCCTGGTCTTTACCGCCGGCATCGGCGAGCACGCTCCGGCTGTCCGCGCCGGCGTGGCCGACCGTCTGGCCTTCATGGGCGTCAAGATGGACCATGCCCGCAACGCCCTGCGCGGCGACGGCGCTTGGTGCCTGTCCGCCAAGGATTCCAAGGTCAAGATCTTCGTCATCCCCACGGATGAGGAGTTCATGATCGCTTCCGACGTCGAGCGCATCGTCAGCGGTAAGTAATTGATGCAAGGGGAGGGGACTGGATGGCCTTGTGCCGTTCAGCCCCCTTTTATGCTCTTTGGGCGAAGAGCCTAATAGATATTTATTGAATTCTGATAACTTCTTATTAAGGGTACGGCCGCCTTATAGGTTTGCCGACCGTACTGTAATCACGAAGGAGTCTCATGAACGTACTTGTTGTCAACGCCGGCAGCTCGAGCCTTAAATATCAGCTTTTGGATACCGATACCCGCGAGGTTTTCGCCAAGGGCAACTGCGAGCGTATCGGATCGGAGATGGGCATCTTTGGTCACTCCGAGAACGGTGGCACCAAGCAGACCGAGGAGATTCCTTTTCCCGATCATCGCTGCGCCATTGCGCGCGTGCTCGAGGAGCTCGAGAAGACCGACTTTACGATCGATGGCATCGGCCACCGTATCGTTCAGGGCGGCTGGCACTTTGACGATTCCGCGGTCGTCGACGACGAGGTCATGGCTAAGATCCTTGAGGTGGCCCCGCTCGCCCCGCTGCACAATTACGGCGAGGCCGCGGCAATCGAATATTGCCGCGAGAAGTATCCGGAGCTGCCCAACGTGGCCGTCTTCGACACCTCGTTCCACATGACCATGCCCGAAGTCGCCTACACCTACGCTCTGCCCAAGGACGTGTGCGACAAGTACCACGTGCGCAAGTACGGTGCGCACGGTACGAGCCACCGCTATGAGTGGATGATGGCCAAGGAGATCCTGGGTGCGCGCTGCCACCGTCTGCTTTCGTGCCATCTGGGCAACGGTGCTTCGCTTGCCGCCATTGAGGACGGCGTTTGCCGCGATACCACGATGGGGCTCACGCCGCTTGACGGTCTGATGATGGGTACCCGTTGCGGTTCCATCGACCCGGCCACCGTGTGCTATCTGCAGCGCGAGGGCGGCTACAGTTATCAGGAAGTCGACGACATGATGAACAAGCAGTCCGGTCTGCTTGCCATCTCGGGCATCTCCAACGATGCCCGAGACATCCGTACGCGCGCCTCCGAGGGTGACGAGCGCTGCCTGCTCGCCTTCGATATGTTCGCCTACAAGGCCATGCAGCAGGCCGGTTCCATGATCGCCTCCATGGCGGGCGTGGATACCATCACCTTTACCGCCGGCATCGGCGAGAATGACTGGTCGATCCGCAAGGCCTTCTGCGACTGCTTTGAGTGGCTGGGCGTGCGCATCGACAACAACAAGAACCGCGAGGCCGTGGGCAACGGTCCGCAGGTCATCAGCGCCGCCGGCTCTTCCGTCACGGTCATGGTCATCCCCACCGACGAGGAATACATGATCGCCCACGACGTCGAGCGTCTGACCAAGAACAACTAACGCGCGCATTTGCAAGTAAACGACAGGCCTCCAGAGCAACAGCTCCGGAGGCCTTTTTGCTAGCAAGCGGAAATCCGAGTCCCAAAGTGATCGCCACCAGCAACGCCTGCACTTTCAGCAACGACACCCATCCGTTCAGATCTTCAGCCCCAGCTCGTAGCCAAGCCGCCGTCCACTCCAGATACCCTGATTGCTACGTTGCGGTAGAAGGCCGTACGGGCTAACCCCTGAAAACAATCCGCAGACCAGAAACGCCCCCGTTCGTAGCTCCGAAGGAGCAGAACGGGGGCGTTTCATTGGTCGAGGACGTTTTCAGGGGTTAGCCCGTACGGCCTTCGGGCGAGTGCGTACGCTACTCAGCCATCTGAGCCTGGACGGCGGTGATGGCCACGACACCCACGATGTCGTCGGCAGAGCAGCCGCGCGAAAGGTCGTTGACCGGCTTGGCGATGCCCTGCAGGATGGGGCCGTAGGCGTCAGCGCCGGCGAAGCGCTGGACCAGCTTGTAGCCGATGTTGCCGGCCTCGAGGTCGGGGAACACGAGCACGTTGGCCTTGCCGGCAACGGAGGAGCCGGGAGCCTTGAGCTGGGCGACGGTGGGGACGATAGCGGCATCGAGCTGCAGGTCGCCGTCGATGGCGAGCTCGGGAGCCTTCTCCTTGCAGAACTTCACGGCCTCCTGGACCTTCTTGGCGACCTCGCCACCGGCGGAGCCCATGGTGGAGTAGGAAAGCATGGCCACGTGCGGCTCAACATTGCCCATGAAAGTGGACCAGGAGTGGGCCGAGGCGATGGCGATCTCGGAGAGCTCATCGGAGGACGGGTTGATGTTGAGGCCGCAGTCGGCGAAGATCAGCGTGCCGTCGGTGCCGAACTGCGGGGTGTCGGTGCACATCACGAAGAAGGCCGAGACCAGCTTGGTGCCCGGGGCGGTCTTGAGGATCTGAAGCGCGGGGCGCAGGGTGTCGGCCGTGGAGTGGCAGGCGCCGGAGACCAGGCCGTCGGCGTCGCCCATCTTGACCATCATGGTGCCAAAGTAGGTGGCGTCCATCACCTGGGCGCGAGCCTGCTCGATGGTGACACCCTTCTTGGCGCGGAGCTCGGCAAACTTCTGCGCGTACTCCTCGTGCTTCTCGGCGTTGCGCGGGTCGATGACGGTGGCGCCGGGAACGTCGATCTCGTCAGGGTTGCCCAGGATGACGAGCTTTGCCAGGCCCTCCTCGATGATTTTGTTTGCCGCGACGATGGTGCGCGGGTCCTCGCCCTCGGGCAGGACGATGGTCTTAAGGTCGGCCTTGGCGGCAGACTTCATACGGTTTAGGAAATCGCTCATGTTACTCCTTACAAGCGTTTTGCTAAGCTCCAGGCGCCCGGCTGTTCACGAATAAACCCGCTGCTAGCGGGTTTACCTTTCAATTATGTACGCCGCGGTGCTTGAGCTTTCCTTGTGTGGCAAGCTCATTATAGGACGCATTAGCGCTATAATCGCTCTGATAAATATGTCTCGAAGAATGTTCGAGAAAAGCCCAGCTAACGAGCCCGTGGCTTTTGACAAGGAGTATCGATGCAGATTACCTCAGGCCTGCCTGAAGGCTTTAATGCCGGTGCGTACGACATGATCGTTGTCGGCGCCGGTTATGCCGGTGCCGTTTGCGCCCGCCGTCTTGCCGAAACTATCGGCTATCGTGTTGCCGTTTTGGAACGCCGTAGCCACATTGCGGGCAATGCCTTCGACTGCACTGACGAGGCGGGAATCCTGGTCCACGAGTATGGTCCGCACATCTACCATACCTTTAACGAGCGCGTGCATAACTTCCTGTCGCGCTTTACCAAGTGGACGGACTACCAGCACAAGGTGCTCGCCAACATCAACGGTACCCTTATGCCCGTGCCCTTTAACCATGCGAGCCTTAAGCTTGCCTTTGGCGATGAGCGCGGCGAGGAACTGTATCAGAAGCTCGTGGAGACCTTTGGCAAGGACGTCAAGGTGCCCATCATGGAGCTGCGCAAGAAGAACGACCCGGATCTTGCCGAGGTCGCCGATTACGTCTACGAGAACGTCTTTTTGCATTACACCATGAAGCAGTGGGGCCAGACGCCCGATCAGATCGACCCCTCGATCACCGGCCGCGTCCCCGTCTTTGTGGGCGATGACGATCGCTACTTCCCGCAGGCTCCTTTCCAGGGCATGCCGCAGGACGGCTATACCGCGCTGTTTGAGCACATGCTCGACCACGATCTGATTGATGTGTTCTGCGACGTGGACGCCCGCGACCTCTTCGAGATCGACGAGACCACCGTCAAGATCGACGGCAAGGTCTACGGCGGCGAGATCGTCTACACCGGTCCACTCGACGAGCTGTTCAACCTCGACCTGGGCGCGCTACCGTACCGCACGCTCGATATGAAGTTCGAGACGCTCGATATGGACCAGTTCCAGCCTGTGGGCACCGTCAACTACACCACGAGCGAGGACTATACGCGCATCACCGAGTTCAAGAACATGACCGGTCAGGTCCTGCCCGGCAAGACCACCATCATGAAGGAGTACTCCAAGGCCTATACGCCCGGCTCGGGCGAGACGCCGTACTACGCTATCCTGGAGCCCGAGAACCGTGAGCTCTATGAGCGCTATCTTGAGCGCGTCCAGAACCTGACGAACTTCCACCCGGTGGGTCGTCTGGCCGAGTATCGTTACTACGATATGGACGCCGTGACCAACTCCGCCCTCGATCTTTCGGATGAGATTATCGCCTGCCATGCATAAAGTCATAACATTCGGTATTCCCTCGTATAACGCCGCCAAGGACATGGACCATTGCATCACCTCCATCTTGGAGGGAAGCAATTATGCCACCGATGTCGAGATTATCGTGGTGGACGACGGCTCCAAGGACGAGACGGCCGCCAAGGCCGACGAGTGGGAGGCCCGTTATCCCGGTATCATCCGCGCGGTGCACCAGGAGAACGGCGGCCACGGTATTGCCGTCCTTTCGGGTCTGCGCGAGGCGCAGGGCACCTACTACAAGGTTGTCGACTCGGACGACTGGCTCGACGGTGCGGCTCTTTCGACCATGCTGTCGATTCTACGTGGCTTTGAGGAGCGCGACCAGCGCGTCGACCTGTTTATCTCGAACTACGTGTACGAGAAGGTTTACGAGGGCACGCATACCGCTATTGGCTACAAGTTTGCCCTGCCGCGCAAAAAGATTTTCTCTTGGGACCAGATCGGGCACTTCCGTCCCGATCAGAATCTGCTCATGCACAGCTTGTGCTATCGCACCGATGTGCTGCGCGAGTCCAATCTGCCTATGCCGGCTCACACGTTCTACGTGGATAATATCTACGCATATGTGCCGCTGCCGCGCTGCAAGACCATGTACTACGCCGACATCGACCTCTATCGCTACTTTATCGGTCGCGAGGGCCAGAGCGTCAATGAGGCCACAATGGTCAAGCGCCTGGGTCAGCAGTTCCGTGTTACGCGTATCATGATGGAGTCGTACCACCTGTACAGCGATGTTGAGTCGTCGCGCCTGCGTTCGTACATGATGGGCTACTTCACCATGATGATGGCGATCTGCTCGGTGCTCACCAAGCTTTCCGAGGAAGATTGCGCCGACGAGCGCCTAAAGACGCTGTGGAATGATTTGAAGGCCTACGACGAGCGCATGTATCGTCGTGCCCGCTACGGCGTGGTCGGGTTCTTCACCAATCTGCGCGGACGGGCCGGAGACAAAACCACACTCGGCCTATACCGTCTTGCCTCAAAGATCTTCAAATTCAACTAGTGCATAAACGCTCGGGTAACGGGGACCCCTGGTCCTTAACTTGCTACTTCGAACAGTCCTGCGCAAGACGGAGGCGCCACTGGCGCCTCCTTTGCGTGCGGAACTCGTATCAAGTTAAGGACCAGGGGTCCTCTGCTATGTCCCGCTTTATGTCAGCAAGCTGAATTTGAAGATCTTCGACGCGCGGTACACAGGGGCCTGGGCTGAAAAGAATTAAGTTGGTAGTCGGTCGGAGGCGGGCGGGCATTACGTTTGTCGCGAGTTCCGCATGCAAAGAAGGCCACTTAATGTGGCCTTCGTCTTGCATAGGACTGTAGAGCAGCAAACGTAATGCCCGCCCGCCTCCGACCGACGGTCGAGTGGGGTTACTTCGCGGCGCCGGGGATGCCGTGGGAGGTTTTGGCGGTTTTGGCTCCGTTTACGATGGCTGTTTCCAGGGCCCTTACGGCGAGCATACCCAGTAAGTCTAGGGGAACGGCGGCGCTTGCCTGGGCGCCCAGTTTGCCGCTGGCGAGGGTGTAGATGGTGTCGCCGTCGTTGGTGGTGTGCGTGGGACGGATGGCGTGTGCGTAGGCGTCTGCGGCCATCTGGGAGACCTTGGTGGCTTGTGCCTTAGTGAGTTCCACGTTGGTGACGATGCAGCTGATGGTGGTGTTGGTGCGGTCGAGCGGCATCTGCATGGATCCGGCGGCGGCAAAGGCTGCGAGTTCCATGTCGACGATCTGGTCGCTATCGGC
>UQSK01000061.1 GCA_900543605.1 uncultured Collinsella sp. | reverse complement strand
ACGAGCGGGGGCTCCTGTCGTTTCCGTGCCTTCGGATTGGGTCATAGTGTCTGACTTATGCTCAACCTATGGTGGCATCTCGTTCCGAAGGCACCTTGTTCGCTCTGGCGGGCTTTCGCTGTCCGTCCTCTACCTGCGGTGTTGCCCTGGTTGGCACTTAGGGACGTTCCTTTTGTGCCGGCACTTGGGGACAGTCCTTGTCCAATAGTCATTGGGGACGTTCTTAAACGACTACTCAATGGCTATTGCACACATGGCTCGCATGACAGCCGTCTCTTTTATGTTTCCTTTAGCCGTCGCTGCCTAGGATGGGGGTTAGTCGATAGGAAGGGAGCACCGGGATGGACGATGCGAGCGAGCGCGCAATCGAAGAGGACATGCTCGATCAGTTCAACTACTTTGATGATGAGGACGAGGAGCTGATCGACCGTCGCGAGCCAGCTCCGCTTGATTCCTTTGATCTGGTCGATGAAGAGGCTGATGAGGTTGAGGGCGAATCAGCGGAGCCTCCACAGCCTTCGCGCCATGACTCGCTGCTCTCAAGAGTCCCCCTGCACCACGGTGTTCGTGCCGGTGCGCTCCATATGAAAACTGACTGGCGCCAAATCGTGACCGCGGGCGATGAGCTTGCCGTCGATGCACCACTTACCGACAAATCATCCATCATCTGCCGCACCGGCATGCTTATGCTCGCGAGCGGAACGGGTGCCTGGCGTGTACGCGATACCATGAATCGCGTCGCCGCCGTACTCGGTGTCACCATCCACGTTGACCTGAGTCTCCTGTCGTTCGAGTGCACCTGCATCGAAGGCGGCCACTGCTTTAACGAGGTTGTCAGCCTGCCCACAACGGGAGTCAACACCCATCGCATTTGGATGATGGAGAGCTTCTTAAAGGAAATCGAGATTTACGGGCGCCGGTTTACCGTGCATGAGTACCACGAGATGCTCAAGACCGTTGAGAGCTCAAAGCCCGATTACTCTCCCTGGCAACAGGGCCTTGCGGCGGCCTGTGCTTGCGGCGCCTTCGTCTTTTTGCTCGGCGGCGGCCCTATCGAGATGGCTTGCGCATTCGTAGGCGCTGGTGTCGGCAACTTTGCTCGCTCCCATATTCTCAAGCAGGGTCTTGGCCAGTTTAGCGCGCTGACGACCGGCGTTGCGCTCGCTTGCGTTTCGTATCTGCTGGCATTGCTCGGCCTTGGCCAGCTCGTACCGGGGGCAATGTCGCACCAAGAAGGCTATATCGGCGCCATGCTCTTTGTGATTCCCGGCTTTCCACTCATTACGGCAGGTCTCGACATCGCCAAGCTCGACATGCGAAGCGGTATCGAGCGTCTTTCGTATGCTGTGTCGATTATTGTGATGGCGACCCTCGTAGGTTGGATGGTTGCAGAGTGTGTGGGACTGGCGCCGGATGACTTCGCCCCGCTCGGTCTCTCACCGTTGGCTCTTACACTTTTGCGTGTGGTGATGAGCTTTGTCGGAGTGTTTGGCTTCTCGGTTATGTTCAACAGTCCGGTAAAGATGGCAGCGGCGGCAGGGCTCATCGGCGCCGTGTCCAATACCTTGCGCCTTACGCTCGTCGATGCGCCGACGCTGTTTCCCTTCCTGGGCCTGAGTGCGGGCATGCCTCCCGAGGCGGCTGCGTTTATCGGCGCGTTGGTATCGGGGCTGCTCGCGAGCTTAGCCGAAATCAAGCTCACCTACCCACGTATCGCCCTCACGGTGCCATCGATTGTCATTATGGTGCCGGGCTTGTATCTGTATCGCTCGATGTATTACATGTGCACCTTCGACACGGTCAATATGCTCGGCTGGTTTGTGCGTGCAGTGCTCATCGTGGCGTTTCTGCCCGTTGGCCTGGGCGTGGCGCGTACGCTCACCGACCCTCGCTGGCGCCACACCAGCTAATTGGTGCAAGGGGAACAGGTCACTTTGCACCAAATGAGTTGCGGTGAAATAGGGGCTGAATTGCTGCTTAAAGGGTCAAAACAGTCCGTATTCCACTGCAACTTATGGGGTCGGGGGATTATCGGTGCCCTGCATCTTCATAAACTCAACGCTTACGAAGCGTGGGCTTTTCGTAGTCGTTGGTGACGTTCTTAAACGACTGGTCGTTGGGGATGGTCTTGGGTCTGGCGCATTGGCGATTAAGGCCCTCCTATCCGATTGATTAGGGGGGAAAGAATCCTAGTTTCCTGCGGTCCTCGGTTAAATTAGCTTGAGACTGTATCCTCGCTCTTTGTCTGCCGACGACATGTTGCATTTAAACCCCTTGTCAGTCTTCTTGGCAGACCACTCGCCGCTGCCCAATATCCTCTCCAACTGGGCATCGAATTCAACCTGGCAGATAAACCCCTTATCGCGAGGCTCCTTCAGTCTCTTCATTCTGTCCTCAGTCTGGTTTATGAGTCCCCTTCCGTTCGGTTTTATTGACATAAGCATATGAAGCCGTCTGCTGTATTTGTTGAGCAACAAATACAGGATGCATGAGTTCACTCTGTGAAGTGCCATTTTCTCAGCATGTGTCCAAGAGATATTTCCCCATCATACTTATAGAATTCAAAAAATCACTCTGTATTGTGGAGGTCTACATGTTTGGACTGAAGGGTCCTGAATTCATTATCATTCTCGTTCCGTTGGCTGTCTGTGCCATCGCGTCCGGCAATATTGCGAGCAAGAAGGGCTACAGCTACAGCGCCTATGCCCTTCTCGGGCTTATCACGGGTTTAATCGGTGTAATCGTGGCGGCAGTGCTCCCCGACAAGAGGGGCGGAGATGCCGATACTCTCCTGAAGTACAAGGAGCTCCTTGAGAAGGGGGTTATCACCCAAGAGGAGTTCGACAAGAAGAAGAGCGAACTTATCAAGTAGCGCTGTCCGCAGAAGGAGAATGCCATAACGAACTCGCCCCGCATCAGACTTGTTTAGGCTTATTTATGCGTGAAGGATGGTTCAGAGATGGGCAATGCTGCCTAGAGGGATATATAAAGAATAAGGGAAAGCCGCATACGACACCTTTGGTCTATCGCCGACGCGGCTCCTGGTCCTCCTCGAAGACCGGCCCCCGTCCCCAAGGATCGTTTTCACCGTGTATCTTCATAAACTCAACGCTTACGAAGCGCATGCGTTTCGTGCTAGGCTGGTTCCACCACATAAGTAGTCGCAGACGCGCGTAACACGGGCGGGCGAGATGAAGTCCCAGTAACTCCATCTCGCCCGCCCGTTTTTGTTGGCGGCGCCGCGACGCAACACAGAAAGGAATCTGCCCTTCATGCCTATCAACAAACGAGAGAGCCTGCTGTTCACCTTTATCATGTGCTTTTGCATGGTGCTCTGGATGAGCATCTACAACGTTGCCCTGCAGCACGGGGCCATCAACGGCGAGGTCGTTGCCGCTGCGTGGCTCGGCTTCCCCGTTGCCTATATCTTTGCCGTGTGCTGCGACCGGTTCGTCGCCAGCCCGCTTGCCAAGGGTTTCGCCTTTAAGTACTTGGTCACTCCGGGCAAGAGCTCGCCGCTCGCCATGACGCTCGCCGTCAGCTCCTGCATGGTCGTTCCCATGGTCATCATCATGTCGCTCTACGGTGCGTGCGAGGGCCTGTTCCACATGCCCGGCGGCCCGCTTGCAAACCTGCAGATGCTGCCGACGATGTGGTTCATCAATATCCCGCGCAACTTTATCATGGCCCTGCCCTGGAACCTGCTAGTGGCCGGTCCGATTGCTCGCTTTGTCTTCCGCCGCGCCTTCCCCATGGGCACGGTCTTTGCCGAGCCGCACATGGAACTCGTGCACATGCCGGGCGCTCCCACTGCCGAGGAGGTTGCCAACATTTCCGAGGGCATGGACGCCGAGCCCGCCTGCTAGACAGCAGCTCAAAACCAAACCGTCAAATGGACCCGAGCGATTCCTTTTTTGTAGACGTTGTCACGCGGCTACGGGTGGGAAAGGTCCCAACGGTTAACATATACTCCATATGGGTAAAGAGACCAAAGCGCTGCCGCGGGGCGGCGCTTTGCGTTTGAAAAAACTAGCTCGTCTAAGAGGAACTAGCATGTTAGACCGTTTTACCGATCGTGCGCGTAAGGTCATGTCCATGGCCAAGCAAGAGGCGCTCGATCTTCATTCAAATAAGGTGGGTACCGAGCACCTGCTGCTCGCGCTTGCCAAGGAGGACGAGGGCATTGCCGCCGAGGCACTGCGTTCGCTCGATATCTCCTACGATGACATCATGGACACCCTCAAGGAGGTCCAGACCACGGTTCCCGAGCCCAGTGAGGAGACCGAGGCGGCCAAGCTCGCCTTTACGCCGCTCGTCATTAGCGTTATGGAGCGTTCATTCCGCGTGGCACGTGAGAACAACCAGACCTACGTGTCGACCGAGCACTTGCTGATTGGCATCGTCGAAGAGGGTAACGGCATGGCCATGGACATCCTCATGCGCCTGGGTGTGTCGTCCGCCTCTATCAAAAAGGCTATCGAGAAACTCACCGCCAAGGACCAGGACAAGAAGCGTCCGCTCGCCGGCGCCGGTGCTGGTCGTCCCGGTGCGGGCCTGCCGTTCTTTAGCGGCTCGGATGCCTCTCAGCAAAAGGGGAGTGGCACCGATACGCTTAAGCAGTTCGCGACCAACCTCACGCAGAAGGCGCGCGACGGCGAGCTCGACCCTGTAATTGGTCGCGAAAAGGAAGTCCAGCGTATGATGGAGATCCTTTCGCGTCGCACCAAGAACAATCCGCTTATCTTGGGCGACCCCGGCGTGGGCAAGACGGCCATCGTCGAGGGCCTGGCTCAGCAGATTGCAGCCGGCAACGTGCCCGAGAACCTCATGAACCAGAATATCTGGACGCTCGACCTGCCGGGCCTCGTGGCGGGTGCCAAGTATCGCGGCGAGTTTGAGGAGCGCCTCAAGAACGTGATCCAGGAGGCCACCGAAGCCGACGACGTCATCCTGTTTATCGACGAGATGCACACCATCATCGGTGCCGGTTCTGCCGAGGGCTCCATCGATGCGAGCTCCATGCTCAAGCCCGTGCTTGCGCGCGGTGCCTTCCAGATTATCGGCGCCACCACGGCCGAGGAATTCCGCAAGTACCTCACCAAGGACCCGGCCTTCGAGCGTCGCTTCCAGACCATCGATGTCGAGGAGCCGAGCGTCGAGGACACGGTCAAGATCCTGACCGCGCTCAAGCCGCGCTACGAGGAGCACCACCATGTGCGCTATACGCAGGGTGCTATCGAGGCCGCCGCGAACCTTTCCAACCGCTACATCCAGGATCGCTTCCTGCCCGATAAGGCCATCGACCTCATCGACGAGGCCGGTGCCCGCGCTCGAATTGCCGCGAATCGCGCGCCCGAGCCGGTGCGCGAAGCCGAGCATCGCATCGAGGAGCTCAAGGCCGCCGCGCAGGAGGCCACCGAGAGCGACGACATGAACAAGGCCGCCGAGATTACCGAGCAGCAGAAGGCCGCCGAGATTGAACTCGCCGAGGCCAAGGCTGCCTGGACGGCCGAGCTCGACGCCAGCCCGCTTACCATCGACGTGAGCCAGATCGCCGATATCGTGTCCGTGACTTCGGGCGTGCCGGTGTCCTCGCTTACCGAGAGCGAGAGCCGTCGCCTGCTGCAAGCCGAAAGCGTGCTCAAGACGCGCATCATCGGTCAGGATGAGGCTGTCGAGGCGGTTGCCAAGGCCGTGCGCCGCAGCCGCTCACCGCTCAAGGATCCGCGTCGCCCCGGCGGCAGCTTTATCTTCCTGGGTCCCACCGGCACGGGCAAGACCGAGCTCGCCAAGACGCTCGCCGAGTACCTCTTTGGCAGCAAGGATGCGCTCATCAGCTTCGATATGTCCGAGTTCGGTAGCGAGTTCGAGGTCTCCAAGCTTATCGGTAGCCCTCCGGGTTACGTCGGTCACGACGAGGGCGGCCAGCTCACCAAGGCCGTTCGTCGTCACCCGTACTCGGTCGTGCTGTTCGACGAGATCGAGAAGGCGCACCCCGATATCTTCAACATCCTGCTGCAGGTGCTGGAGGAGGGCCGCCTGACCGATAGCCAGGGCAAGACGGTCGACTTCCGCAACACCGTGATCATCATGACATCCAACGTGGGCGCCCGCGAGATCGCGCAGGATGCGAGCGTTGGCTTTGGCACTACCGGCGAGCAGGGTCTCACGTCGAGCGAGATCCGCGGTCGCGCGATGGGCGAGCTCAAGCGCCTGTTCCGCCCCGAGCTGCTCAACCGCATCGACGACATTGTGGTGTTCCAGAAGCTCTCGGGCGAGAACCTGACCAAGATTGCGCACCTGCTGGTGGACGACCTACGTCAGCGTTTGATTGCCAACGGTATGAACATCAAGCTCACGGATGCGGCCTATGACAAGATCGTGGCCGAGGGCACCGACCTCACCAACGGTGCGCGTCCGCTGCGCCGTGCTATTCAAAAGCTCATCGAAGACCCGCTGTCCGAGGAGCTTCTGGCCGGCGAGTGGGGCGAGGGCGATACCGTCCTGTGCGACGTGGCCGATGGCAAGTTTGTCTTTAGCCACGGCACGGGCGAGATCCCGGCACCGCGTCCTGCCGGCGCGTTCGGCGGCGATACCGTCCCGGCGGCACCGCACACTGGCAACGCCGCGCCCGTGAGCGGCGGCGTGACCTCGGGCCCCGGCGGCATGATGCAAGCCGGCTCTGGTGCGCTGTAGGGATTAAACATACCTTGTATAACGGGGGCGTTTCCGATAAAGAGGCGCCCCCGTTTCTATTGAAATGTGCTTCAATCTGCTGTGCTATACTCAAATTGAGATTCAGTATAGCAAAGGAGTTGATATGGCTACATCAATACTCGACACGCGGCCAGTTCAGATGAACGTGCGTATAGATCGCCAGCTCAAAGAGGCAGGAGACGCCGTACTGACTCATATTGGCATGACGCCGTCGCAAGCTGTGAGGGAGCTGTGGCAGTACTTGACCGAGAACGGTCATATGCCCGTCGCAAAAAAGAATGATGACGAAGTCCTGCCTGACGACATACGATCGAAGGCGAGTTCGTCCCGCGTCTCGGAAGGGGCTGCGTTAATTTCGAATTTTTATGAGCGGTTCTCGATTCAGAGGCCGAGCCCCGATGAAGCCTTTGATTACGACGAGTTATACGATCAAATGATGGGCGAGAGATTCAGTGATTGGATCGAATTATGAGCGGCGTCGGAACGAAACGTGTGCTCAAGCTGTTGATCGACACGAACGTCTGGCTAGATTACTTTCTCGCTCGTACGAATGCGACCAGGCCGATAGTCGAGCTCCTTTCTCGCGCGGCGGAAGCGGAGGATATCGTCCTCTTCTCGTCCTCCCTGTCTGTCAAAGACGTCTATTACATTCTGGGGAGGACGATGAAGGCCGACGCCCGCCGTGAGGGGGCTCTCACTCCCGAGGCCATCGCCGGTGCCGACGAGACAGCGTGGGCATGTGTTCGCCTGATTCGGCAAAAGTCGATTATTGCCTCGGTCGGTGCAGACGAGGTCTTCGACTCCTTTGTGTTCAAGTATCATCACAACGACTTTGAGGACGACCTGATGCTGGGCGTCGCCAATCGCATTGATGCCGATTACGTCGTGACAGAGGACAAAAATCTCATCAAACATACCAATGGTGTATGCATTAACGTTCAACAGGCGTTGAGGCTGGTTGAAGGGTCCAACGTCCCTTCGGTGCGGCCCGTCTAAGCTGCTTTATCTTGATAAAGTGACGTTTCCTCACCGTTAGCCGATGATGCGAGGGCGCTCGGCGTTTTCGACTGGTTTATGCACGCAAAGTCTGGGAATATACAAGTCGCATGTCTTACTGTCTAACCAGTTGCGCCAAGGAGGCACCATGGACTACAAGATTACCGGCTACGAGCCCGCCCAGCTGTTCCATTTCTTTGAGGAGATCAGCGCGATCCCCCGTGGGTCTGGCAACGAGAAGGGCATCAGCGATTTCCTGGTTGCGTTTGCCAAGGAGCGCGGCCTCGACGTGTATCAGGACGAGGTCTACAACGTCATCATTCGCAAGCCCGCATCTGCCGGCGCCGAGAATGCCCCGACCGTGATGCTGCAGGGCCACATCGATATGGTTTGCGACAAGTTGGGTTCCGTTGAGCACGACTTTGCGACCGACGGTATCGACCTGGTCGTCAAGGACGGCGTCCTCACCGCTAACGGCACCACGCTGGGCGCCGACAACGGTATCGCCGTCGCTCTGATGCTCACCGTGCTCAACGACGATTCGATTGCTCATCCGGCCCTCGAGTGCGTGTTCACCACCGACGAGGAGACTGGCCTGGTTGGCGCCGAGACGCTCGACAAGTCCCAGATTAGCGCCCGCACCATGATTAACCTCGATTCCGAGGAGGAGGGCGTTGCCACCGTCAGCTGCGCCGGCGGCGTCGTCGTTACCTACACCTGCCCGATCGTGCGCGAGCACAAGACCGGCAGCGCCCTCACGCTCGACATCTCCGGCCTGCTGGGTGGTCACTCCGGCGCCGACATCCACCTGGAGCGCGGCAACGGCAACCTCATCATGGCCCGCATCATCGACCGCCTGATGGTTGCCGGCGAGCCCGCCATCGTTAGCTTTAACGGCGGCACCAAGGACAACGCTATCAACCGTGAGTGCAAGGCCGAGCTGGTCTACGCTGATCACGCTGCCGCCGAGGCCGCGGCCCAGATTGCAAAGGGCATCATCGCCGACGTCACTGCCGAGCTCGAAGTCTTCGACCCCGGCTTTACCTGCACCTGTCTCTTATACACATCTGACGCTGCCGACGA
>UQSK01000060.1 GCA_900543605.1 uncultured Collinsella sp. | reverse complement strand
CGAGATTACTACGCGTCTCGTGGGCTCGGAGATGTGTATAAGAGACAGCTTTCTGGCACCTTGGGTGCCTAGAGACTGAACGAGCGTGGGAGACGCGCCGGGACCCGCCCGGCGCGACCGCGCGCTAGATCAGGTCCTCCGCATCATCGAAGGCGTCGGTGTCGTGGACACCGCAGAAACGGGAGCCGGGACGAGCCTGGTTGCGGCACTGGATGCCGTCCTCGGACACGTACTCGCAGCGGCGGACGTCCTCGTCTTCCTCGTCACCGATCAGGTCGGCGGCGGGCTCCTCGTGAACGGGAACGTTCTTGAGGATGTCGGCGGCAAGCGTCTCGGACTTGATGTCGATGTGCCAGCCGGTCAGGCGCGCGGCGAGGCGGGCGTTCTGGCCCTCCTTGCCGATGGCGAGGGACAGCTGGTCGTCGGGCACGATGACGCCGGCGTAGGCCTTCTCTTCGTCAATGAGGACGCGGGTAACCTTGGCGGGCGACAGGGCGTTGGCGACGTAGACGGCAGGATCGGCATCCCACAGGATGACGTCGACGCGCTCGCCACGGAGCTCGCCCACGACAGCGCGAACACGGCTGCCCTTGGGGCCGACGCAGGCGCCCACGGGATCCAGACGGTCGTCGAGCGAGTGGACGGCGACCTTGGAGCGCTGGCCGGGCTCGCGGGCGATCGACTTGATCTGGACGGTGCCCTCGTAGATCTCGGGCACCTCCTGCTCAAACAGACGACGCATGAGCTCGGGGTGGGTACGGGAGATGACAATCGGCGGACGGCTGTGCTCGCCACGAACCGGCTGCAGGTTGGAGTTGGGGTCGCGAACGTCGATGATCACGGCCTTGATATGCTGGTTGTGCAGGTAGCGCTCGCCCATCGGACGCTCGTTGCGCTCGTTCTCGTAACGGCGCTGATCGAAGTGCGGCAGCTCGGCCTCGACGCCCTCGCGAATCTTGACGATCGTGAAGTCGGGCGTGGACTGCAGCACGGTGCCGCTGATGAGGTCACCGATGCGACCGGAGAACTCCTCGTAGATCTGCTCGCGGGCGGAGTTACGCACGATGGCATTGATCTCGGCCTTGGCGTGCTGGGCAGCGATGCGGCTCGTGTTCTTGGGAGTGACGTCGATCTCCTCGAACTCGGTGAAGTTGCCCTCCTCGTCCATGGAATCGTCGATCGGCTCCAGGCGGTAGACGTAGATCTTGCCGGTGGTGCGGTCGATGGTCACCTTGGCGCCCCACTCAAGATGCAGGATCTCGGCATAGCTCTTGGCGAGCGACTGCTCCAGGCGGTCTATCAGGTAGAGCTGGTCGATGTGCTTCTCCTGGCAAAGCTCCATCAGGGCGGACATCATGTCGGATGCTGCCATCTTACTTTCCTTCCTTCGCGGGCTTGAAGTCGTAGGTGGGCTTCAACTTGCACTTTTTAACATCAGAGAAATCGAGGGTAACGGACTCGCCGTCCTCGAGCTCGAGGGTCACGTTCGTCTCGGTGGCGGCGGCAATCTTGCCGGCGTACTTGCGACGGCCCTCGGTGGCGGTGGAGGTGAGCTCGCAGTTTTCGCCCACAAAGCGGGCAAAGTCACTCGGGCGGCGCAGCGGGCGCGCCATACCCGGGCTCGACACCTCGAGCGTATAGCTCGAGGAGATGGGGTCGAGCTCCTCAATCACATCGCCGACCCACTTGGTGTTGGCCGTGACGTCGTTGAGCGACAGGCTCTGACCCTCGGCACCCTCGATACGCACGCGCACGCAGGGGGCCTTGGTGGCACCCACGAGCTCGACGTCGACGATGTCGATATCGTGCTGGGGAGCGACGGCCTCGAGCGCGTCGATGATCGCCTGCTCGGTCTTGGTCTTGACCATTGCGGCACCTCCATCCATACAAAAAAGAAGCGGGGCCGAAACCCCACTTCTTTCAATTACAACTTCATTTGCAAGCAAACTATACCAATAGCTGCGGAAACGTGCAAGCACAGTACGAATCTGCAGGTCAGCGTGCGCACAGCTTCTCCACAAGAATAGGACAATTGGACTAAAGACTCCATGAGGCAAGCGTCCGAGGGTCCAAGAACGGGCCATGCGTCCCAATCCACAGGCCCGTTCGGACCCCAAGGGCATTCCTCCCCGAGCCCCTATCGATCAGACTTACGTTAAGGGGCATTCTGCAACAAGCCAGCCAGCAAGTCGCGCAACGACGAACCTTTCGAGATCCTTTACGGTAAGGAGGCACCCATGAAACGCCTAGGCACCCTCTGCATGACTGCGCTCGCCATCGCAACGTGCTCGTTGACCCTCGTGGGCTGTGGCAAAACGAACAGCAAAACCGGAACATGCGAACCGGATCTTGGCAGCACCAAAGCCAACGAGAAAACCGAACCCCCGGCGAGCTTCGACAAAATAAACGAAGACATCGTCGATCCCCAGGGCCTGGGTCCCGATTCCCAAGAACAGCTCCCCATCGACCTTGAGGCGGACGAGAACGTCCATGTTACCTACGTGGGCAAGGACACCGACGGCTACGGGGACGCCGCGCTCGTCTTTACGGTGTCCAACAACACCGGTGTCGACATGATGTTTGGCGATGTGGACTCCTATGCCTACGTCAACGGCGTGGTCCGCGACGTACACATGCGCCAACCGGTCGCCGCTGGAGAGGAAACGCGCGCCATGCTCACCTTTGTGGGCACCTTCGACGATCCGGACTTTGATGTGAACAACGACCTCAACGACATCTACCTCAACATTTGGATGTTCGAAGAGGCAACGGGCAACGTTTACTTTAGGGACCTGGTACACATCCCATAGAAAACGTTGCGACGCAATGACTAAGCAGGGCTAAAAACACAAGACGAGGGACGACCCACCTGAATCGCCCCTCGTTCATTGCATGTCAGCTATGCGCGCAGTGCTTACTTGACCACCAGGTTGACCAGCTTGCCGGGCACGCAGATGGCCTTGACGACAGTCTTGCCCTCGGTCCACTTGGCGACAGCGGCCTCGGCGGCAGCCTGCATTTCCTCGTTGGAGGCATCGCGGGCCACGTCGACGCGGCCGCGGACCTTGCCGAGCACCTGGACCACGATCTGCACCGTGTCCTCAACGGACTCGGCCAGGTCGAACTCGGGCCAGGCGGCGGTGTAGGCGTTGCCCTCGCAGCCGAGCGCCTCGTGCCACAGCTCGTCGGCCCAGAACGGGCAGATGGGGGCAAGGACGCTCACGATATCCTTGGCCACGCCGTAGCACAAAGCCTTGTCGCGGGCGGTACCCTCGGTGGCGTTGAGGTAGGCGCTCGCCGCGTTGACGAGCTCCATGACGGCCGAGATGGCGGTGTTGAACTGGCCGCGGTCGAAGTCCTCGGTGCACTTGGCGATGGTGCGGTGACGCTCGCGATAGAGCTTCATCGCAACCTCATCGAGCGCGGACTTGTCGAAGGCCACGTTGGCGTCACCGGACTGGACGAGCTGCCAAACGATACGCCAGGCGCGCTTGATGAAGCGGTTGGCGCCATCAACGGCCTTGGGATCCCAGTCGAAGTCCTTCTCGGGCGGAGCGATAAACAGGATCGCCAGACGCATGGTGTCGGCGCCGTAGGGCTCGATGACCGAGCTCGGGGGCACGACATTGCCCTTGGACTTGGACATGGTGTCGCCGTTCTCGTCCTTGACCATGCCCTGGCACAGCAGGTTGGTGAAGGGCTCGTCCACACTCAGCAGGCCCAGGTCGCGCAGCGCCTTGGTAAAGAAACGGCTGTAGAGCAGGTGCAGAATGGCGTGCTCGATGCCGCCGATGTAGTTATCGACGGGCATCCAACGGTCGGCAGCCTCGCGGGAGAAAGGCAGCTCGGTGTTGTGCGGATCGGTATAGCGCAGGTAATACCAGCTGGAGCAGGTGAAGGTGTCCATGGTATCGGTCTCGCGCTTGGCCGGACGGCCGCAGACCGGGCAGGTGGTCTCGTAGAACTCCTTGCACTCGGCGAGGGTTTCGCCGGCACCCAGGTCCAGGTTCTCGGGCAGCGTCACCGGCAACTGATCCTCGGGCACGGGCACGATGCCGCAGTGCTCGCAGTGGATGGCCGGGATGGGGTTGCCCCAATAGCGCTGGCGGCTGATGAGCCAGTCGCGCAGACGGAACTCGACCTTGCGACGACCGCAGCCCATGGCCTCGAGGTCGGCCACGATAGCAGACTCGCCCTCGGAGTGCTTACCGCCGCGCATGCCGGTGTACTTGCCGGACTGGACCAGCGTGCCCTCGGCAGCGTGGGCGCAATCCCAGTCGACGGTCTCGGCATGGAAGGTATCGATGGTCTCGCCGCTGGCCTCGACGGCAGCGCGATCGTCATCGTCCAGGATGATCGGCACGATCGGCAGGTCGTACTTACGGGCAAACTCAAAGTCGCGCTGGTCGCCGCAGGGAACAGCCATGACGGCACCGGTGCCGTAATCGGCGACGACATAATCGGCAACCCACACGGGGACCTTCTCGCCGTTGACGGGGTTTACCACATAGCGGCCCGTGAAGGCACCGTGCTTCTCGAGGGTGCCCTGGGCACGCTCGACGGCAGAGATATGCTTGGAGTCCTCGACGATCTTGGTGACGGCCTCCTCGTACTCCGTGCCCTCGACGAGCTCGTGCAGGCCGGCGTACTCGGGAGCCAGGACAAAGAAGGAGACGCCAAAAAGGGTATCGGCTCGCGTGGTGAAGACGGTGATCTTACCCTCGTCGCCCTCGATGGGCTCGCCGTCCTTGTCGCACAGGGTAAAGTCGACCTCGGCGCCCTCGGAGCGACCGATCCAGTTGGCCTGCATCTGCTTGACGCGCTCGGGCCAGCCGGGGAGCTTCTCCAGGTCGTCGAGCAGCTCCTGGGAGTACTCGGTAATCTTGTAGTACCACTGCTCAAGGTCGCGCTTCTCAGGCTCGGTGCCGCAGCGCCAGCACTTGCCCTCGGTAACCTGCTCGTTGGCCAGAACGGTCTTGCAGGTGGGGCACCAGTTGACCGGGTTCTTCTTACGGTAGACCAAGCCCTTTTCCCACATCTTCTCAAAGATCCACTGGCCCCAGCGGTAGTAGTCGGGGCTGCAGGTCTTGACCATGCGATCCAGATCGTAGGAGAAGCCCATGCGCTTCATCGTGGCGAGCGCCTGGTCCATGTTCTTATACGTCCAGGCGGCAGCCTGCGTGTTGTGCTTGATGGCGGCGTTCTCGGCAGGCAGGCCAAAGGCATCGAAGCCGATGGGGTGCAGCACGTCGTAGCCGCGCATGCGGGCCTGACGGGCCATGGCATCGCCGATAGTGTAGTTGCGCGCGTGGCCCATGTGCAGGTCGCCCGACGGATACGGGAACATCTCGAGCACATACTTCTTGGGCTTACTGTCGTCGGTGTCGACGGCAAAGAGGTTGGAGTCCTCCCAGGCCTTCATCCACTTGGACTCAATGGCCTGCGCGTCGTAGACAGGGATCTCGTCCTTATGATCTGTGCAATCGCACATATCAGCTCCTTTGTTATCTCGGTTGGGGCGGGGCGTTCTTACCTTTACTCGCTGCTGCGGACAGTCCTGCTCGCACGAAGAGCACATTAAGTGCTCTTCGGCTCGTGCGGAATTTGCAGCGAGCAAAGGTAAGAACGCCCCGCCACATCGTTAACTCGCATGATGATAGCAAATACGACAAGCGAGATGCCTGCGACTTGCAGGCATCTCGCTTTATCTAAATAACGTGGTTGGGAATCAACCTTTGTCTGAAACCCGTTCTAGCACGAACGGGTTTTCCAGGTGCCGCAGATTGCCGTGAAAGAGGAGCGACGCGTACTTTGGTACGCGAGCGACGGTTTGAACGGCAAGGTGCGGTGCTTGGGAAAGCCGCTTAGCGGTAGGAAACGCTCTGCTGCGAATCCTTGACGACTACGTCGTGGGCGCCGCCTTCGACGATGGAGGTGGAGCTGACCAGCGTTAGGCGTGCCTTTTCCTGGAGCTCGGGGATCGAGAGGGCACCGCAGTTGCACATCGTGGACTTGACCTTGTAGAGCGTGCCGCCCACACCGTCCTTGAGGGAGCCGGCGTAGGGAACGTAGGAGTCGACGCCCTCGACGAAGCTGAGCTTCGCGGCGCCGCCTAGGTCGTAGCGCTGCCAGTTGCGGGCACGCGCGGAACCCTCGCCCCAGTACTCCTTCATGTACTGGCCGTTGACGTTGACGCGCTCGGTCGGGCTCTCGTCGAAGCGGGCAAAGTAACGGCCCAGCATCATAAAGTCGGCACCCATGGCAAGGGCG
Source organism: uncultured Collinsella sp. (assembly GCA_900543605.1). Lineage (GTDB taxonomy): Bacteria > Actinomycetota > Coriobacteriia > Coriobacteriales > Coriobacteriaceae > Collinsella. The sequence continues at coordinate 2,720 of UQSK01000060.1, read as the reverse complement.
AGCGTCATGTGGTAGTCGTAGACGATACCGCCGTCGGAGCACACGGGCACGTAGACGCCGGTCTCCTCGTAGTACTCGTCGCGAGCGCGGCAGACGTCGATCAGCGCGGTGGCCTGGCCACGGCCGATGCCCTTGGTCTCGCGGGTGATGCAGATGGAGCCGCCGCCGATACCGACCTTGATGAAGTCGGCACCGCAGTCGGCCAAAAAGCGGAAGCCCTCGGCGTCGACGACGTTACCGGCACCGACCTTGACGTCCTCGCCGTAGTTGGCGCGGATCCACTCGATGGTGCGCTTCTGCCACTCGCTGAAGCCCTCGGAAGAGTCGATGCACAGGACGTCGGCACCGGCCTCGATGAGCAGCGGCACGCGCTCGGCATAGTCGCGGGTGTTGATACCGGCGCCGACCATGTAGCGCTTGTCGCCGTCGAGCAGCTCGTTGGGGTTAGTCTTGTGACTGTCGTAATCCTTGCGGAAGACGATGCCCATAAGGTGATCGTTGTCGTCGACGATGGGAAGGGCGTTGAGCTTGTTGTCCCAGATGACGTCGTTGGCAACCTTGAGGCTAATGTTCTTGTCGCCCACGATGAGCTGCTCACGCGGGGTCATGAACTCGGAGACCTTCGTCTGGTGGTCATCGCGGCTGGGGCGATAGTCACGGCTGGTGACGATGCCCAGGAGCTTACCCTTGGGAGTGCCGTCGTCGGTGACCGGCATGGTGGAGTGACCGGTCTTCTCCTTGAGCTCAATGACCTGCTCCATGGTCATGTCGGGGGTCAGCGTGGAATCGGACTGAACGAAGCCAGCCTTGTGATCCTTGACGGCCTTGACCATAGCGGCCTCGGACTCGGCGCTCTGGGAACCGTAAATGAAGGACAGGCCACCTTCGGTAGCGAGCGCGACACCCATGTCGACGCCCGAGACGGACTGCATGATGGCGGAAACCATGGGGATGTTCAGGGTGATTGCCGGCTTCTCACCGCGCTTAAAGCGGGTTAGCGGCGTCTTAAGAGAGACGTTGTTGGGGATGCACTGCGAGGACGAGTAACCAGGGACCAGCAGATACTCCGAAAACGTGTGGGACTCACCGGGAAAGAACGTAGCCATGTTTCTCCTTTTTCCATGCGACCGGTCGGCTGCAGGCCTCGTAGGACCCAGCCCAACCTTGGGCGCCCAATACTGGGGAAGTATCTTAACGCACTTTGACTGCTACAATGCATGATTTAAGAAGAGCACACGAGGGTTTGACGCAGGCTTTGCGTTTGCCCAGCAAACACTTTAGCGGGGAGACGTGGAGCACATGGAGTACAAGACGACGGCAAAGTTGGTCATTCAAGCGTGCGACAAGGATTTGCCGGGCGTCTTCGGCCACGGCTGCGTCTTGCTGCTGCAGGGTATCGCCCGCGAGCACTCGCTCAACCGAGCCGCCAAGAGCATGGGCATGGCGTATTCCAAGGCCTGGCGCATTGTGAACGAGGCAGAAGGTCAGCTGGGCTGCAAGCTCATCGAGCGCGACGGCGCCCGCGGATCCACCCTCACCCCCGCCGGTGAGCGAGCCATAGCGGTCTACGAAGAGCTGCAGGCCGACATCAACAACGTCATTGCCACCAAAGCAAACGACCTCATCGCCAGCATCAAAGAGTAGCAAATTTGGGACGGGGCTTTTTTAGCTGGTCGGTCACCATAGATGATTATTCTGGGACGGGGATTAAAAAATCATTGTGTACCTAATGATTTTTTAATCCCCGTCCCAGAATAATCATCGGAGGGCATTATCTAGGGTGGCGGCCACGATCAAGGGGTCGTCGGTACCGGCGAAGAGGCGGATGGTGCTCCCCTGCTTGCCACGTGGGGCCGAAAGACGCGTCATTGCACCGCCGGCGGGCGATGTGCGGAATTCGTCCGGCAGTATGCTGAAGAATTCGCCCGCGGTGCAGTCCATCAGGTCAAACTCTACTGCCGGGCCAAAACCGTGCTCCAGGGTGCCGGTTGCAACAGCATGGTCGGGATGCGAGCTCAGCCCGGGATAGCGCACGTTGCGCACCATCTCGTTGGCGGCGAGATACTCGGCCAGCGCACGGGCGCGGTCGAAATGCGCCTGCATGCGGACGTTAAGCGAGTCCAGCCCGCGCTCCAGCACAGCGGCCTCGTCAGCAGGCAAATCAAGCTTGGCCAAGCCACAGCCCTCAAGCAGGGCATGCGCGCACTCGGCAGCAGCATCCACATGATGGCGTTTGAGCTGCGAGCGCGCCACCGATACGGCAACCAACTTGCGCGGAGCATCACCGGCGCATACGCGGTCGAGCGCCTCGAGCGACAGCACGGCACCCAGCCGCAGCGGATCACAGCCAAAAGCCGACGCCACGGTGTTGTCAACAACCAGCAGCGCATGGGCCTCACGCGCCGCCCGACCCAGCGCACGCAGATCAGGCACACGCAGACCAAACCCGCCGATGGAGTTAACGAACCACCACAGGTGCGGCCCCTCGGCATCAAACGAAGCATCAAAGCCCTCGAACGCAGCGGCAAACGCCTCGGCATACGGCGAGCCCACCAGCGCGACATCGCAGCAATCAAAGCCGCTCGCAAACGCATCGACAAAGTCGTCCGCAAAGGCCACCAGGCGGTCACCGGGACGCACAATCCCCAGCTGCGACAGCCCTGCCGGCACATGCGGGGCCTGTCTCTTATACACATCTGACGCTGCCGACGACTTAATAG
>UQSK01000059.1 GCA_900543605.1 uncultured Collinsella sp. | reverse complement strand
TGGGCTCGGAGATGTGTATAAGAGACAGACCAAAAAGTCACCATAGAACTCCTTGGTGCCGTCGGCCGGGTTGCGCGTAAAAGCGACGCCGGTCGCAGAGGTCTCCCCCTTGTTGCCAAAGGCCATAGCCTGCACGTTGACGGCGGTGCCGAGCTCGTCAGAAATGCCATGCTGCTTGCGGTAGATGCAGGCGCGCTCGTTCATCCAGCTGCCAAAGACGGCCTGGATGGCAAGGCGCAACTGAAGCTCCGGATCGTGCGGGAAGACGGGCTTGCCGTCGGCGACCTCGAGCTCGGGATACAGGGCGGCCTCGACGTTCTCGGAGAAAATGCTCTTAAAGGTCTCGACGAGCTCCTGCAGGTCTTCGGCCGAAAGCTCGGAATCGACGCGAACGCCGGAGACCAGGCGTGCCTGGGTCAGCGCGTTCTCGAACAGGTCGGCGTCGACGCCCATAACGACGTTGGAGAACATCTGAATAAAGCGGCGGTAGCTATCCCAGGCAAAACGCGGGTTTTGCGTCTGGGCGATGAGGCCCTGAACTGAATCGTCGTTGAGGCCCAAGTTGAGGACCGTGTCCATCATGCCGGGCATGGAGAACGGAGCGCCCGAGCGAACCGACACGAGCAGCGGATCGGAGGCGTCGCCGAGCTTCTTGCCGCAGCGAGCCTCGAGGTCGGCCTCGGCGGCAACGATCTCATCAAGTGCGCCTTCGGGCCAGACGTTGCCGGCGCCGGAGTACTCGACACAGGTCTGGCAGGTAATGGTAAAGCCACCGGGAACCGGCAGACCGATGCGGCTCATCTCGGCAAGATTTGCGCCCTTGCCGCCAAGCACGAAGTTCATGGACTTGTCGCCCTCAGTGACACAGGTGCCCTGGGCGTCGGTTCCAAAACGGTAAACTCTCTTGCAATCGCTCACGATACTTCCCCTTCCATGCGCTCTCGCGCACGACCGTGGTGACGAATCGACCCGCCGGATGCGGGCCGTGAGGGAACTATACGGCGGACGTTGAGCGGGCTTGCGTAGAGGGCGAGGGGTTTGGTAAACGTGATAAATGCGGCGGTAAACGGTAGGTAAAGGTGGTTACCTTATGAAGATACCACTGCAAGAAAATTGCAGTTCAAATGCAAGTTCTTTGCTAAATCGCTTTACCAATATCGTACATTATTTTTAGATAGTATTTTAAGGACGGTGAATTTTTAGCTACCCCAATGAGTTAGCTTTGCTGACCTCGGCGGGCGGCGCGGCGGGCACGGGCTTCTTGGATTTCCATCAAATGACCGATGATCTCGGAGGCGCTCTCCTCAATCGCTTTGCCATCGGTACGCACCACAAAGCAGCCCAGACGCTTCATGAGGGCACGGGCTTCCTCGAGCTCGCTGCGCACGCTCTCAGGCTCGGCATAAGAGCCGGCGACGGCGCGAGCATAGTCATCGCCCAAGCGGCTATCGCGAATCTCAGAGATGACGTCAACGGTCGAAATCAGGCCAAACAACCGCATCGGGTCAATCTCGTAAATAGACTTCGGCGGCTCCATGCCATGTGCCAACGGAACATTGGCAACCTTGTAACCCTGATAGGCCAAATACATCGACAGCGGCGTCTTGGACGTGCGCGATACACCCAGCAGCACGATATCGGCCCCCGACAGATCATCGGAACCGCGCCCGTCATCGTGCTCAACGAAATACTCCATGGCCTCGATACGATGGAAATAGCGGTCATCGGTCTTGTGAATCACGCCCGCGACGCCCTTGGGCGGCACACCAATGAGCGACGACAGCACGGCAAGTGTCGGGCCGATCAGGTCGACCGAACGGATATGAAGCATGCCCAGATAATCGAGCACGCGGGCGCGAAGCGACGGATCGACAATGGTGTGGAACACGGCAATATCGCGATGGTCCGCATCGACTCGCGGACCCACAAACGACTTAACCTGCTCCAACGAGGTCACCTTGGGCAGGCGCAAAAGATGAAAAGCCCCTTCATCAAATTGCCCGGACGCCGCAAGCACCACCTCACAAGCGGTATCACCGAGCGAGTCGGAGATAACGATAACGGTGGGACGAGCGGTGACCGGGCAATCCATGCGGGGCTCCTTTTGCGCTTACGCGCAGGGTAGCTTACTTTTTGCGGGCAAGCTCACCGATGTTGGCGATGCCGGAGAAAACGGCCTCGAAGCGGTTGAGCAGCTTAAGGCGATTATCGCGGAGCTGCTCGTCCTTGTCCATGACCATGACCTCGTCAAAGAAGCGGTCGATGGGGGCGCGTAGGGCAGCCAGGGCGGCAAACGCGGCGGGATAATCCTCGGCAGCAAGGGCGGCATCGACAGCGGTCTGAGCGGCCTCGGAGGCATCGGCAAGCGCGAGCTCGGCATCGCCCATCAGGCTGCGATCGTACTCCGCACCCAGCTCGGGCTTGGAGATGTGAGCGGCACGGGCATAGGCGGTAGCCAGGTTGTCGAAGGTCTCGGCATCGTTCTTGCGGGCCTCGTCGAGCGCGGCACAGCGGGCGAAGAAGACGGACGGGGCGATGATGTGCACCGCGGAGACGGCGGCGACGGTATCGGCTGGAATCTTCTCGTCGCGGGCCATGCTCACCAGGCGGCCGTGGAAGAAGTCACGGACCTGCTGGGCGACCTCGGCGGCATCGAACTCGATACCTTGCTCGCTATAAAGCTCAAGGGCGAAGTCGATCAGCGACGTGGGGTCAATCGGCAGACGATCGCGCAGGATGTTGATGATGCCGATGGCGGCGCGACGCAGCGCGTACGGGTCGGAAGAGCCGGTCGGGGGCTCGCCGATGGCAAAAATACCGGCAATGGTATCGAGCTTGTCAGCACAGGCCACGATGCAGCCAGCGGTGCCCTCGGGCAGATCATCGCCGGCAAAGCGGGGACGATAATGATCGCGGATAGCATGGGCGACCTCGTCGTTCTCCCCCATCGCGCTGGCGTAGTAACCGCCCATCACGCCCTGCTGGCTCGTGAACTCGACGACGGCGTTAGACACCAGGTCGGCCTTGCACAGGTGAGCGGCGCGAGCCGCATCGGCGGCCAGATGGGCACCCAGGTGAGCCTCGCGGGCGATGGCGAGCGCGAGCTGCTCAATACGCTCGGACTTGGCGAGCACGCTACCGAGCTTCTCCTGGAAGGCGACCTTGGCCAGACGCTCGCGGAACTCGTCAAGGGAGATCTTCAGGTCCTCCTCATAGAAGAACTTGGCGTCGTCCAGACGGGCGCGCACGACGCGCTCGTTGCCGTCGATCACGCGCTCGGCATTCTCGGGCTTGCTGTTGGAAACGACTACGAACTCACGCGTGAGCTTGCCCTCGCCGTCATAGATCGGGAAGTAGCGCTGGTTGGTGAGCATGGACTCGCAGATGATCTCATGCGGGACCTTGAGGAACTCCTCATCGAAGGTACCGACGAGCACCGTCGGCCACTCGCAGAGGTTGATGACCTCCTCGAAGACCTTCTTGGGCGTGTCGACATGGCAGCCGGGGCGAGCGGCCTCGACCTCGGCGATACCGGCAAGGATAGCCTCACGGCGACGCTCGGCAGAGAGCACGCCGGCGTCCTCGAGCACCTGCTCGTAGACGGCGGGGCTGGCGACCACATGGTCACCGGGGCCCAGAACGCGATGTCCGCGCGTGGTATTGCCACTCGTCACATCGGCAAACGACACGGGCACGACGTCCTCGCCCAAAAGGCAGCAGATCCAACGGACCGGACGAACAAACGTAGCGTGCTCGTGGCCCCAGCGCTGGCTGCGGTAGTTGGGCCACTGTAGGCCGGCGATAGTCTTCTCGCACAGAGACGTCAGGATCGGCGTAGCCGGAGCGGAGGGAATGTTCTTCTCGGCGAACACGTACTCGCGGCCGTCGGTGTCCTCGCGACGGACCAGGTCCTCGGCAGCCACACCGCACTTGCGGGCAAAGCCCTGGGCGGCCTTGGTGGCGTTACCGTCGGCATCAAAGGCAATGTTTGCCGCGGGGCCGCGCTTGACCTCATGGACCTCATCGGTCGCAGTGGCGACGTTGGCCACGAGCGCAGCCAAACGACGCGGGCTCGAAATCACGCGGACCTCGCCATGGGCCAGACCGGCCTCGTCGAGACCCTTGGCAATCATGGTGCCAAGCTGCTTGACGGCATTGTTCAGCGGTGCGGAGGGCATTTCCTCCGTACCGATCTCAAACAGGAAATCCTTAGCGTCTGCCATGGCTTACGCCACCTCGCCTTCCTGGTCGGCATTCTCGTTGACTCCGGCGACCTCGGCCATATAGGCCTCACAGCACGCCTTGGCGACGGCGCGGACGCGCAGGATGTAGTTGGCACGCTCGACCGCGGACAGCGCGCCGCGGGCATCGAGCAGGTTGAAGGCATGACTGCACTTCATGACGCAGTCGTAAGCGGGCAGCGGCAGCTTGCGCTCAAGGCAGGAGTGGCACTCGGCCTCGTAGTCGTCAAACTTCTGACGCATCATCTCGACGTTAGCGACCTCAAAGTTGTAGGCGCTAAACTCGCGCTCGTTCTCCAGGAACACGTCGCCATAGGTCATGGGCGTGCCGTCGGGCAGATAGCTCCACACCAGGTCGTAGACGGAGTTGACGCCCTGGGCGTACATGGCGATGCGCTCCAGACCATAGGTGATCTCGACGGGCACGGGATCGACCTCGATGCCGCCCACCTGCTGGAAGTACGTAAACTGCGTGACCTCCATGCCGTTGAGCCAGACCTCCCAGCCAAGGCCCCAGGCGCCCAGGGTCGGGCTCTCCCAGTCATCCTCGACAAAACGGACGTCATGGTCGTTGGGGTCCAGGCCAATGGCAGCCAGCGAACCCAGGTAGAGCTCCTGAGCGTTGACCGGCGACGGCTTGATGAGCACCTGGAACTGATAGTAGTGCTGCATGCGGTTGGGGTTCTCGCCGTAGCGGCCGTCGGCGGGACGGCGGCAAGGCTGAGCGTAGCAGGTGCGCCACTCGGCGGGACCGAGCGAGCGCAGCGTGGTCGCGGTGTGGAAGGTACCGGCACCGACCTCGGAGTCATAGGGTTGCATAATGACGCAGCCCTGCTCGCCCCAGTACTGCTGGAGGCGCAGGATGATGTCTTGGAAGGAAAGCGATGAAGCGTTCATGCCTCTAATATCCCCTCGTCGAAACGATTACACGGTTAGGTACTGTACTATAGCGGTTTTTAGTCGATAGCGCCGATGCGGTTGAGCGGCCAGTAGCGCACAAGCGCCACGGCGATCAAATCAGAGCGATCGACGGGACCAAAGTAACGTGAGTCGGCAGAGTTTTCGCGGTTGTCGCCCATCACCCACACGCACCCGTCGGGAACGGTGTAGGGATAGCTTACCTGAGCGCCGGGAGCCTGGACCGAAAGCGGCCAGCTCATGCCGGTCGTGTAGTCCTCGTCGAGCGCCTGGCCGTCAACGACCACCTTGCCGTCCCGAAGGTCGACCGTCTGGCCGGCCGTGGCAATAACACGCTTGACGAGAACATCGTGCTCGGAGGTGACATCGGGGTTGTGGAACACCACGATATCGCCTTGGCTGACAGGCTGGCCGAGCTTAAGGCTCACCTTTTGCGCCAGGATCTGGTCGCCGATCTCGATCGTGGACTCCATGGAGCCGGTGGGCACCACAAAGGGTTCGACCACAAACGAGCGAATCAGGAAGGTGGCGACCAGTGCGATCGCGACGACCACGATCCACTCAAACGCACCCTTTAGCACGGAATGCTGCGATGGAACCATTCTCACTCCTTGCTCTGCGAATACGATGCGTCCAGGATGTCCTGCGCGTATGCGCGCTCCTCGGGCGTAAGCCGCGCCGTCTCGATCAGGTCGGGACGCCAGCGGCAGGTGCGCTCGATGGCATTCTTACGGCGCCAGGCGTCAACCTTGGCATGGTCACCGCTCACGAGCACCGGCGGCACACCCTCGCCGTTGAACTCGGCGGGACGGGTGTACTGCGCGTACTCGAGCAGGCCACCGTCCTCGGCAGTCGAGAACGACTCATCGACATTGCTCATCTCGTCACCAAGGGCGCCGGGAATCAAACGTACGACGGCATCGGCAACGACCATAGCGGGAAGCTCGCCACCCGTAAGCACGTAGTCGCCGATCGACAGGCGCTCGTCGGCATACGCATAAGCGCGCTCGTCGACGCCCTCGTAGCGGCTGCAAACAAACAGCAGGCGCTCGCTTTTGAGCAGGCGCTCGGCCACATGCTGCGTAAAGGGTTCGCCGCAGGGCGTAAAGAACACCACGGTGGGCTTGGGACCCTCGGAACTAATAACCTCGATGGCCTCGGCGATGGGCTCGACCTTCATAAGCATGCCCTGCCCGCCGCCGTACGGCTCGTCATCGACGGTACGATGGCGGTCGTGCGTCCAGTCGCGCAGGTTATAGGCCTTAAAATCAAAAAGGCCGGCCTTGCGGGCGCGGCCCAAGATCGATGTGGACATGACGGGCTCAAACATCTCGGGAAAGACCGAAAGGGTCTCAATCAGCATGTTGTCCTCCCTACTTGTCCATATCAATCAACCCGTCCATAACGTGGACGGAAATTGTCCCCTGATCGGGAAGATCGAGCACAACCTGCTCGATCACGGGAATCAGCACCTCGCCGTACCGATCGCCCTCGACAACCCAAACATCGTTGGCGGGCGTCGACATGATCTCGACAATCGTGCCGAGCGAACCGAAACGCTCGTCGACCACCTCGCGACCCATCAGATCGGTATAGGCGGCATCGAGCGAATCGAGCTCAAAGTCGTCACGATTTGCCAGCACGTAGCATCCGGTGATGCCCTCGGCGGCCGTCAAGTCATCAATGCCCTCAAACGAGACCAGATCGCCATCGCCCGTATCGGTGACGGATGTGACCGTGCAAAAACGGTCACGCTTGAGCGCCGGCGGCGTCAAGGCGACGCGCATACCCGGCGTCAATACAGAAGGAAGCCCCCGCAGCGGCTGCGCGAGGACCTCCCCCTTCCTTCCGTGCGGCTTGACCACACGGGCGATGTTTTTGTACTGGGACCTCAAGGTCCTAGCCCAGAACCTCTACCTCGACTGCAGTGTCGAGGCGAGCGGCCAGTGCACGGGCGAGCGTGCGAATGGCCTTGATGGTACGGCCACGACGGCCGATGACCTTAGCGACGTCATCCTCGGCAACCGAAACCTCAATCGTGGAGGCGTCGTCACCATCGATGACCTCAAGGCTCACGGAATCCGGGTCGTCGACGATCTGAACAACGAGATATTCGACGAGATCGGCGATGCGATCTGAGAGCATTGCCTCACCCTCGAGCTGTGCAGCGTCAACCTCAGGCACGATTTACTCCTCGGCGCCCTCAGCGGCCTCAGCGGCAGCCTTAGCGGCCTCGGCCTCTTTGGCGAGCTGCTTCTTGGACTTCTTGACGACGGTCTCGGTCTTCTCGCCCTCGTTGGCGGCCTTGACCAGAGCGGCGACGGCGTCGGTGAGCTGAGCGCCCTTGGACTGCCAGTCGGCAATCTTCTCGAGGTCGAGGTTGATGGTCTTGGGGGCGGTCATCGGGTTGTAGCGGCCAACCTCCTCGATGATACGACCGTCACGCGGGGCGCGGGAATCGGCGACGACGACACGGTAGTACGGACGCTTCTTAGCGCCGTGACGAGCAAGGCGAATCTTGACTGCCAAAGGAAACTCCTCCAACCAAGCAGCTTTAGGCTGCAACTACAAACAAACAGTTGAACATAATACGCCATCGACGCGGGCAGGTGAAGTCCGTGAGACCAACTTCTTCGGTGTAGTCGAGGGCAAATCCATATCTTAGACAAGAATTCGGGATTTGCAAGCACATACACGCACCCCACATGAGCTGCGCGGTATACTCATGACATGGAAAGACGCGAACATACATACGGTTATGAGGATGCCATGGGCGTCACGCCGCCTCCCTGGACGGGTCCGGCGGTGGGACTCATGGACCTTGATGCGTTTTTTGCGAGCGTGGAGATGCTCGATCATCCCGAATGGCGCGGAAAGCCGCTCATCGTGGGCGGAGACGCCGATTCGCGTGGCGTCGTGTCCACGTGTTCGTATGAGGCACGTCGCTTTGGCGTGCACTCTGCCATGGCCTCGGCCGAGGCGCGGCGCTTGTGCCCGCAAGCCATTTGGACGCACGGGCACTTTGATCGCTACCGCGAGGTGAGCGCGCAGGTCATGGCGATTCTCGCCGACGAGACTCCGCGCGTCGAGCGCGTATCCATCGACGAAGCCTTTATCGATATCACACCGGGTCGCTTTGCGCCCGAAGACCCGCTGCTGGTTGCGCGGCGAATAAGCGACCGCGTGGCAGGGCTGGGAGTGACCTGCTCCATTGGCGTGGGCTGCAACAAGACGGTCGCAAAAATCGCAAGCGAGCGGGATAAGCCGTTTGGGCTGACCATCGTGCGCCCCGGAACCGAGCAGCGCTTTTTGGCCGCGCTGCCGGTATCTGCCATGAGTGGCATCGGGCGCTCGGCCGAGGAACGACTGCGCCGCATGCGCATCTACACCCTCGGCGAGCTGTCACGTGCACCGGAATCCACCTTGGCCTCTATTTTTGGCGTCAACGGCGAACGCATGCGCCAGCGTGCGCTGGGACTCGAAATCTCCGAAGTCACGAGTCTCGATGAGGAGCGCGAGGTCAAGTCGGTCAGCAATGAACGCACCTTTGCGAAAGATTTGACTGAGCGTGGGGATATTGAGGCGGCGATTGCACTGCTGGGCGAGTCAGTGGGACGCCGTCTGCGCCGTCAGGGGCTGACGGGTGCCACGGTAACGCTCAAGCTTAAGTATTCGTATGGCAGCGGGCGTACGGCACAGCGCCGGCTGCCTCATCCGACCGACGATGAGAACATCTTCGTGGCGGTTGCACTCGAACTGCTCGACAACATCTGGCAGGAAGGCATGCATGTTCGCTTAGCGGGCATCGGCATGAGCGACTTCGACCACCAAGGCGGCATCCAGACCGACCTGTTCTGCGAGATCGATGACCGCGGAGCCCAATCCAGCGACCGACGCAACCTCTCCGTCGCCATCGACGCCGTCCGAGACAAGTTCGGCGACACCGCCCTATCCTTCGGCCGCCAATCCCGCTTCGACGATTAGTCCCTGAGGCAAAAAGAAAGCCGGGTAGCTGCGAATGATTATTCTAGGACGGGGATTTTTTAAGGCTCTGTTAGACCAGGATTGACATACATGTGTCCCCACGGTGCCATATCGTT
>UQSK01000058.1 GCA_900543605.1 uncultured Collinsella sp. | reverse complement strand
TTACTACGCGTCTCGTGGGCTCGGAGATGTGTATAAGAGACAGACCGGGAACTCGGCATCGGGCGTAAACAGAAAGTCGGGGTCTGCGTGGTTCTCCAGATAATGGTGAACGTCGGACATGCTCACTTCCTCATCGCAGCCAAGCAGTGCGCGGAAGGTATAGCGCGGCACAATGCCGTGCTTGAGCAGGTAGGCGCCGGCGTAGAGCGACAGCACGGCCGGACCCTTGTCGTCGATCACGCCACGGCCGAGCAGCCAGCCCTCGCGACGCTCCATCGCAAACGGGTCGGTGTTCCAGCCGGGGCCGGCGGGCACCACGTCCACGTGGCAGATGGTCGCGAGCTGCTTGTCGCCGCGACCCGGGATATCGGCGATGCCCACAAAGCCCTCGTCGTCGCTCGTCTGATAGCCGAGCTTTTGCGCAATGCCGAGCGCGCAATCGAGCGCGTCACGAACCGGACGGCCAAACGGCGCGCCGGGCTCCGCATCGGCAGAAACTGCCACGGAAGGATAACTCACCAACTGCTCGATATCGGCGACGACATCTTCCCAGACCTCGTCGACATACTCGATAACGCTCTGCTCCACCTGATTCATGGACAACCTCCTCACCAATGAGCGACGGGTACGCCCGCCCCTCACATTACGTCTATTAGATAGCGAAAAGTTTAGCAAGCTCGGCCACCGAGTGCACCACTGCATCGGCACCCGCCGCCTCGTGCTCGCCCGGCGCCGCCGCGCCCGAATAGATACCAATGCACGGTACGCCCATTGCGTGCGCGCCCTCCACATCGTTAAAGCGATCGCCGATCATCACGGCATCGTCCGCGGCCGCACCCAAGGCCGCCAACGCGTCGCGAACCGAATCGGCCTTGGTCTCGCGCCCCTGCGGTGGATTCATGCCAACCACCGCCTCAAACTGCGAAAGCCCCAGCTCGCCCACCATGTCAATGCACTTTGCCTCCATGCGTGACGTCGCCACGGCCAAGCGATGCCCCTGCGCGACAAGGTCATCGAGCAGCTCGGGGATCCCATCGAACACGGGATACTCCTCCGGTCCAAGCTCATCAAAAAAGGCACGATACTCGTCGGCCACCACCAGCGACTCCTCGCGCGAGAAGCCGTAAAAGTCGTGGAAGCTCTTCCACAGCGGAGGCCCGATCATACGACGCAAATCACCCATCTGCGCCTCCGAAAACCCGCGCGCGGCCAACGTCTTGCGCGTCGAGGTCATCACCGCCCGGCCCGTATCGGCCACCGTGCCGTCAAAATCGAACAGCACAACCGGCCGCCTGCATATCTCCAACGCCTCCATCGGCATTCCTCTTCCCCAGTTGATGATTTCCACACCGACACTTCAAACTGTTGACTATTCAACAATTTAACCTAGCAATGTAGAGCAACTCCACTATACTTGTCGCACTTTGCTCTCAGAAGGCGGCGCGCAGGCGCCCCAACGAAAGGTGCAATTATGTCTTTTGCCATCATAACCGACTCCACGTCGGACATCTCCCCCGCCCGCGCCCAAGAGCTCGGCATTTACGTGATTCCGCTACATGTGATTATCGAGGGCGAGGACCTGCTCGACCAGGTGCAGATTACCGCCGAGGAATACGTCGCCCGCATGGCCGGCTCCGAGCAGCTGCCGCACACCTCGCAGCCGAGCGCCGGCGAGTTCAAGGCGCTCTTTGATCGCGTGCACGCCGACGGCCACGATAGCGCCATCTTTATCTCGCTGTGCAGCGAGTGGTCCGCCTGCTATGCCAACGCCAGTCTGACGGCCGAAACGCACGAGCTCGACGTGCGCTGCATCGACTCACGCACCGGCTCGGGCGCCGAGGGCCTGCTGGTGGAGTACGCGTTGGCCATGCGCGAGGACGGCCGCAGCCTGAATGAGACCGAGGCGCAGATCCGCGCGACCTTGCCCGACGCCCACCTGCTGCTGATTCCCCGCACGCTCGAGAACCTCGTTAAGAACGGCCGCGCGCCCAAGCTCGCCGGCCAACTCACGCAGATGCTCAACATTCGCTTGGCCGTTTCGCCGGAGTGGCAGTCGGGCGAGATCAAGGCGATCAAAAAGGGTCGCGGCGCCAAGCGCATCGTCGCCAGCACCATGGCAGATTGCCTCGCATTTTTGGCCGAGCATCCGGGCTCAAGCGTGCGTGTGCTCACGACCGGCGCCGCCGAGGAGCAGGAGCTTGTCAACGAGGCACTCGCGGGCCAGGATTACGTAGACGCCGGCACCGGCCCCATCGGCTGCACCATCGCCACCCACGTAGGCGTCGACGCCATCGCCATCAGCTACTGCCCCCGCTACCAGCCAACTCACTAGGGACGCCCACATCAGTTGCGGTGGAATAGGGACTGTTTTTGGCTTATTAGCCGCCAATCAATCCCTATTCCACCGCAACTTAGAAGCAGTTCATTTGGGACGGGGCTAAAAAGACTGGTATCAAACGTTTCAGACCAGTCTTTTAGCCCCGTCCCATTTTACCTACCCTACATCAGCCCGCTCAGGGCGATGTCGACGGCTTCGTTGAGGTCGTCGGTGATGTGGACAAGGTCTGGATCGAGTGGGCTGATCATGCCGGCATCCATCACCGGGCCGTTGAGCCAGTCGAACAGGCCCCTCGCGGTACCCACTGGACAAAAAATGGCAAATATGAGTACCGCCACCAAATTAGTAGCAGCAAAATCTCGCCGGAATTGATCATTTCGATCAATTCCACGTCTTGCCAAGGCTCAAAATTCCGTGTTTAGTGGGTTAGATATATAGAATAATGTGGAATTGGTATTCTATTCTTACCAAATGTTATGAGACTACATTAACAACAGTACTCATATTTGACGTTATTTTACCACGGAGTCATTCGAGGACCCCTCCCCACGCCGCCAACACGCCCCATAGCCGCCAAAACACCTTTAACAACAGCCGCCGCACGTTTTGGCACCGGCTAATTGCCACTCACGGATCGGTACCCCACTATTACCGAACCAAAATCAAAGTCGAGTATCTCAAATAGCCGAAATGGCGTACTCTCATCCCAATGAACGCTGACAAGAATGGCATTCAAATGAGCAACGCCGTGCATCAATACGCCCTTTTCGGGAACGCCTTATTCAAACTCAATAAAACGGTCGTCCACGCTTCGGATCCGCGTAAGCAAATCGTAATCTGTAGCAACGGTCCAGACATCCGTTACGCAACACTCGAAGAATGGGACAAAGCCGGCAAATCTTTCGACGAACGTGCACAGACCGAGGGCATCGTTACCAGCGCGAGCCCAGCGCGCGACAAACTCGAGCTCTTTCGCAATCTTTTTACCGGCCGCAAAGATGTGCACGCTCACGGGTATCGCAGAAAAGACGGGGGCATCGGCTATACACCCGCCTGCGCAAATGAGTGGAAGCCAGGCATTTGCCCCAAAGCAAACCATCACAGAATTAAATGCGCTGAATGTCGCAGCCGCACATTCCTTGAGCTGAACGATGCCGCCATTATCGCCCATTTCAAAGGCAGCGACGACAGGCTCCGGGACGTCATAGGTCAATATGTTCTCGACAAAGACTGCAACACAAATGTCCTTGTCATTGATTTTGACAAAGCCGATTGGAAAGAAGCGACAAACGCTATCAGGCTTGTCGTAAAAAACCATGGAATTAACGCTGCGGTCGAGCGATCAAGGTCAGGCAACGGCGCGCATATCTGGTTTTTCTTCCTAGAACCTATAAACGCAAAGACAGCACGAGATTTCGGTAGCTGCCTTATCGCCGAAGCAGCGGCACTCAACAAGACAATCACCTTCGAAGCCTTTGACCGAATGATACCCGCGCAGTCCACCATTCCTGAAGGCGGCTTTGGAAATCTCATTGCGCTGCCCTTTCAGGGAAAAGCGCAGCGGGAAGGAAACAGCGTATTTGTTGACGAACGATTCGAGCCCTTTCCCGACCAATGGCTTTACCTTTCGCAAATCCAACTAATCTCGCGTGCGACGGTGGATCGTCTGATCGAGGACACCAAAAACAAACCGCTTGGAATAGCAACAGCTGCAGCGACAAACAAAACCAGGCGCAATGTCCAAAAGCCACGAAAGCGGCTCCCGCTCACGCCACGAGACTTCCCCTCGAACCTGCTCGTCACACAAGCCGATATGCTCTACATCCCCGAAAAGTCTCTGTGCCCGGCAGCTCAAATGGAAATCCGCAGGCTTGCGACATTTGCCAACCCGGAGTTCTTCCGTGCGCAATCTATGCATCAATCAGTATTCGGCAAACCGCGACTCATAGACCTCAGCGAACTTAGAGATGGCCGCGTCGCGATTCCCAGAGGCTGCAAAGCCCAACTTGAGCAGCTGATTCAAGAAGCCCACGTTACTGCCCATTATTCAGACGAACGTAGCACGGGCAATCCAATTGAGATGGCATTCAAAGGGACCCTTCATCCCGAACAGCAAATTGCCGCCGACCAGATGCTTGAATACGAAGACGGAATCATGTCTGCGCCAACGGGCTTCGGTAAAACCGTCATCGGAGCTTATCTTATTGCCGCCGTTGGTCTTCCGGCGCTCGTCATTGTTCCAAAGACCGCGCTCATAGCCCAATGGAAATCGCAGCTCGAACGATTTCTCGACATTACGGACACCAGAGAGCCGGTCCGAACGCCAAAAGGACGAATCAGCAAAAAGCAACCTCCCCTTATTGGACAAATCGGAGGGGGCAAAACCGCCGTCAGCGGCCTTATCGACGTCGCTTCCTTTCAGTCGCTATCTGGCAAAGACTCCCAAACCGGGGAGCCGATAGTTAAGAACCTTGTTCGTAATTACGGCCTCATTATCTGCGACGAATGCCACCATGCTGCCGCGCCACAGCTCGAGCTCGTCCTCAAGTCCGCTCCAGCCAAATATATATATGGCCTCTCCGCGACACCCGAGCGCTCCGACGGACTCACGCGGGCGCTCTCGATGCTCTGCGGCCCGCTTCGCTATGTCATCGATCCAAAAACGCAGGCAATTCAGCAGGGCATCCAGCGCATCGTTCGACCGAGATTTACCGGCATTCGGCTATCCGCCTACGAGCCGGATGCAAGCTTCAATCAGATTCTCGATATGCTGTGTGCACATGCGGCAAGAAACGAATTGATTGTCGATGACGCCCTCGAAGCAGCGTCAAACGGTCGACATCCGCTCATACTATCCAAAAGGAAAAAGCATGCTGAGGAACTGTTCGGGTTGCTTAATGATCGCAGACACGAGCCCATACTCTTAACCGGAGAAATCGGCGCCAAAGAAAGAAAAGCGATACTGAACAGTCTTCCCGGCTTTGAGCATGAACATCGAATCATCGTCGCCACCGAAAGCCTTCTGAGCGAGGGCTTCGATCTGTCCTACCTTGACACCCTTTTCATTGCCACGCCGATATCTTGGGACGGCAGCGTAACGCAGCAGGTGGGCAGACTGCATAGAAGCCACGAGGGCAAGCAACAGGTTGAGATATTCGACTACATTGACCTGTCGATACCCATGCTCGCCCGCATGTACCAGAAAAGACTCAAGACGTACGCCAAGTTGGGGTACGAAATTTATTCAGCAGAGGACAGCGAGCAACCCGATTACAACATTCTCATAGAGCCGGCAAACGCTATTGAGGCATTAATTAAAGACATCACCGGTGCCACAAAGAGTGCCTTTATAGCCGCATCCTACGCATCCGCCGCATGCCTCACGAAACTCACCACCACACTCGCAGGCGCAGCCGCCCGTGGGATTACCCTTGAGGTTTATGTTGCCTCACCTCCGCGCGATGACGCGAAAGCGATTTTTGCCGAGATGAACGTCGACTATTCCGTCAAGGCCAAAGGGCGGCTGTGCGCGGCCGTGATTGACGAGGAAACTGTCTGGTACGGGACTATCCCGCTGCTGGCATTCCCCAAGAAAGAAGACCGCAGCATCCGTTTCAAAAGCAACGAAGTCGCCGCTGAGTTTTTAAGCGAAATCCAGCAATGAGGAGAACCGGGGGGCCGCAGCAGCGAACGGGGCGCGCCTATCAGTTGCGGTGAAATAGGGACTGTTTTTGGCCAATCGACCGCAAATCAATCCCCATTCCACCGCAACTTAGAAATCAGCGATCAGCCCAGCGGACCCTGAAACAACTCCTGATGAGCGCCCATTCTTACCAGCCTAATCACTGGGTTAGTCTTATGGGGAAGATAAAGAACGACCACATCGACCAAGCCATCGGATAGATGGAAATCGATGTGGCCGTTGTAGTTTCCGCCCGGGTTTGAAAGCTCATGGGCGCCATATTCCGCGGGAAGCGAGCCGTGAGCTGCAAGCTCTGCGACCGCCGCCTTAAACTCGGTTTTTAGCTGCGGATGGATGCGCATCGTCCGTTTATAATCCGCCTTAAACTGAGCCTCGACTTTAATCTCAAACATCGCTAGTCCTCATCGAGGAATGATATAAGCTCATCAGCGTTGTTGAATGACGGGCTATCGTCCGGCAAAACCCCCAACTCATGAGCCTCGGCGATCACCATGGCACGCCTCGTCGCCTCGTTGGGCACCTCCGCCCTTCCTACAATCTCAAAAGGAATCTTTCGCTGATTTACCAGCTGCCGAACGGCAAGATTGAGATAGGAATTGAGGCTGAGGCCGACCGAATCCAAGAACTCAGTCGCCTGCTCCTTGAGCCCCTCTTCGATGCGAACCGTCGTAGGCTTAACTGTTGCTGTAGACATTTGCGACCTCCTCGCTCTCGTCTTTTGCATCAGTATACCCAATATAAACGGCAAACTGACGTTAGATAGCATCAGATTGCCATACATATTCATGTCGCGGTGGGCACGATTGCTCTACATCAACCCGCTGAGCGCAATGTCGACGGACTCGTTGAGGTCGTCGGTAATGTGTACCAGATCCGGATCGAGCGGGCTGATCATACCGGCGCTCATCACCGGGCCGTTGAGCCAGTCGAACAGGCCCTGCCAGTACTCGCTGCCCACCAGCACGAGCGGCATGCGCTTGACCTTGTGCGTCTGCACCAGCGTGAGAACCTCGAACATCTCGTCGAGCGTTCCAAAACCACCGGGAAACACGATGGCGCCCGAGCTGTATTTGACGAACATGGTCTTGCGCACAAAGAAGTAACGGAAGTCCATACCGAGGTTTACGTATTTGTTGAGCCCCTGCTCGTGCGGCAATTCAATGCCCAGGCCAACTGACTTGCCGTTGGCGCTCGCCGCTCCCTTGTTGGCCGCTTCCATGATGCCGGGGCCGCCACCGGTGATAACCGCCACGCCGCGCTGGGCAATCTTACGGCCGACGGTGCGCGCCGCCTTGTAGGCCGGGTCCGTCTTGGGCGTGCGGGCGCTGCCGAAGATGGTCACCGCGGGTCCGAGCTCGGCAAGTGCGCCAAAGCCATCGACAAACTCGGCCTGGATGCGCAGTACGCGCCACGGATCGGCATGCAGCCAGTCGGTCGACTCCTCGGGCGCCAGCAGGTTGGCGTAGGTGTTGTCCTTAGGAATCATGGGGCCGCGCATGACCACGGGACCGCGGCGGTACGTCTCGTCGTAGGCAGGCTCGCCCTCGACATTCTCGTTCTTAATCATGGGTGCTCCTATCGAGAAAAAGAAAAACGGGCGGGTCGACGCCATGCGCCAAACACCCGCCCGAACATCAACTATTCGGTATGGTACCCACGATGCATCAAGCACTTGCAAGCTATCGGTCAGCGGTCGCGCAGCCGGTGTCAGCGAATGCGACGACCGGCTGGCGCTCGACCATTGCCGTTGCCCACGCTCTGCAAGCGTGTCTGTCGCCCTTAGTAATCCACCGCGGCAGGGCTGTTCATCCAGTCGCTCACGAACGCGCCGTAACGGCCCTCGATAATGGCCTGGCGGGCACGCTGCATAAGGTTGAGCAGGTAGTAGATGTTGTGCATCGACAGCAGAATGCCGCCGAGCATCTCCTTCTGCGTGACCATGTGGCGAATGAGTGCGCGGCTGTAGCCGCCCGTGCACACCGGGCAGGTGCAGGTGGGATCGATGGGGCCGTCGTCGTGCGCAAAGCGCGCGTTGCGGAAGTTGAGGCGACCCTCGCTGGAGAACGCCGTACCCATGCGGCCCGTGCGCGTCGGCAGCACGCAGTCGAACATGTCGATGCCCACGCCCACACCGCGCACGAGGGTGGTGGGGTTGCCGACGCCCATCAGGTAGCGCGGCTTGTGCTTGGGCATGTACTCGCTTACGAGTGGTGCCAGGGTCTCGAACATGGTCTCGTGGTCCTCGCCCACCGAGTAGCCGCCAATGCCGTAACCGGGGAAGTCGCCGCACTCCTCCAGATGGCGCAGCGAGCGCAGGCGCAGATCTAGGTGCATGCCGCCCTGAACAATGCCAAAGAGCGCCTGGTCGTCGCGGGTATGCGCCTTATAGCAGCGCTCAGCCCACATGCTCGACAGCTCAACGGCGCGCTCAACGTAGGCGCGCGTGGCGGGATAGCCCGGGCACTGGTCGAGCTGCATGCAGATGTCGGAACCGAGCTTCATGGCGATTTCCATGTTGTCCTCAGGCGTCCAGAACACGTGGCGACCGTCGTAATCGTTGACGATAAAGCGCACGCCCTCGTCAGTGAGCTTGACCGCGTCGTTGTGGCTGAACACCTGGAAGCCGCCCGAATCGGTGAGGATAGGGCCGTGCCAGTTCATAAACTTGTGCAGGCCACCCAGCTCGGCGATGGTGTCCTCGCCGGGACGCATGGACAGGTGATAGGTATTGGCAAGCACGATCTGGGCGCCGAGCTGTTTGACGGTCTCGGTAGGAATGCCCTTGACGTTTGCCTTTGTGCCCACGGGCATGAAGATCGGCGTCTCGATGTCGCCGTGCGGGGTGTGCAGCACGCCGGCGCGCGCATGCGTGGTCGGGTCCTCGGCGATCATGTCGAATTTAAAAAGGCTCTGGTCCATAAACTGGAACTCCTTGGTTGCGGTTCATACGCAAACCATTATACGGGCAACCCGCAAAGAGCACCGACTCGACAGAAACTGGTGCATTAGGATCGGGTTCCCGAGCTAGTCGTTGGGGACGTTCTTAAACGACTGGTCGTTGGGGACAGTCTTCAGCGCCACCTTGCAAAGGAGTGTCCCAATCTGCCGGCACTTAGGAACTGTCCCCAAGTGCCGGCAAGAGTGTCCCTTTCAACTAGTCATTTAAGAACGTCCCCAACGACTACTTTTCGCCAACAACGCAAACGCCGATGCTCTGGCAATGTCAGACACTATGACCCAATCCGAAGGCACGGAAACGACAGGAGCCCCC
>UQSK01000057.1 GCA_900543605.1 uncultured Collinsella sp. | reverse complement strand
ATCTACACCTATTAAGTCGTCGGCAGCGTCAGATGTGTATAAGAGACAGACCTGCACCTGGGCATCGACGTGGGCTCCACCACCGTCAAGCTCGCCGTGCTCAACGACGACAATCAGATCGTCTACGCCAAGTACCAGCGCCACCACACCGACGTCCGTGCCTGCGCCCGCGACCTGTTCGAGGGCGCTGCGACCGTGCTGCCGGCTGCCCAAATGACCTGCGCCATCACCGGCTCGGGCGGCTTGCTGCTGTCCCAGTGGCTCGACCTGGAGTTTGTCCAGGAGGTCATCGCCAGCAAGCGTGCCGTCGAGACCCTCATCCCGGCCACCGATGTCGCCATCGAGCTGGGCGGCGAGGACGCCAAGATCATCTACTTCGACAACGGGATCGAGCAGCGCATGAACGGCACCTGCGCCGGCGGCACGGGCGCGTTCATCGACCAGATGGCAACCCTGCTGCACACCGATGCCAGCGGCCTCAACAAGCTCGCGGCCAACGCCACCACCATCTATCCCATTGCCAGCCGCTGCGGCGTTTTTGCCAAGACCGACGTGCAGCCGCTGCTCAACGAGGGCGCCCGCCCCGAGGACGTGGCCGCCTCCATCTTCCAGGCTGTCGTGACCCAGACCATCTCGGGCCTGGCGTGCGGCCGTCCCATCCGCGGCAACGTCGCCTTCCTGGGCGGCCCGCTGCAGTACCTCTCCGAGCTGCGCCACCGCTTCTACCTCACGCTCAACCTGGACGAGGAGCACCGCATCGTGCCCCAAAACGCCCACCTGTTTGTGGCGAGCGGCGCCGCCATGGCGCACGAGTCCAACAAGCTCAGCACGTTCCCGCAGCTCATCGAGGCCATCGACAGCCTGGGCGACACTCAGGGCGCCGAGGTCGAGCGCCTGGATCCGCTCTTTGCCACTGACGAGGACTTTGCCGAGTTCAAAACCCGCCACGACCAGGAAGTCGTCCCCAAGGGCAAGCTCGACGGCTACACCGGCCGCGTGTTTATCGGTATCGACGCCGGCTCCACCACTATGAAAGCCGCACTCGTGGGCGAGGACGGTCAGCTGCTGCACACCTGGTACGGCAACAACAACGGCGACATCCTAGGCACGGCCAAGGTCATCATGGCTGATTTCTACAACCACATCCCCGCCGGCTGCACCATCGGCCACGTGACCACCACGGGCTACGGCGAGGCACTGCTCATCGAGGCCCTCAAGGCCGATTCCGGCGAGATCGAGACCGTCGCGCACCTGCGCGGCGCCAAGGCATTCCTGCCCGGCGTCGAGTTTATTCTGGACATCGGCGGCCAGGACATGAAGTGCCTGCGCGTCAAGGACGGCGTTATCGAGCACATCATGCTCAACGAGGCCTGCTCGTCGGGTTGCGGTAGCTTTATCGAGAGCTTCGCTGTCTCTATGAACATGGACGTGCGCGCGTTCGCCGATGCCGCCATCCATGCCAAGGCCCCGGTCGACCTGGGCAGCCGCTGCACGGTCTTTATGAACTCGCGCGTCAAGCAGGCGCAAAAGGAAGGCGCCACGGTGGGCGACATCGCGGCCGGCCTGTCCTATTCCGTCATCAAGAATGCCCTGTTCAAGGTCATTAAGCTGCGCGACCCCAAGGAGATCGGCAGTCAGGTGATCGTCCAGGGCGGTACCTTTATGTCCGACGCCACGCTTCGCGCATTTGAGCAGCTCACCGGCGTTCATGCCGTGCGTCCAGACATCGCCGGCTGCATGGGAGCCTATGGTGCGGCCCTGCTCGCCCGCGATCGCGCCGGCGCCGATGGCACCTCGACCATCCTTTCTGCCGAGGACATCGCGCACCTCACCGTGACGCAAAAGCATGTCCGCTGCGGCCGTTGCTCCAACAACTGCCAGCTTACCGTCAACGACTTTGGCGGCGGTAGGCGCTTCATTACCGGCAACCGCTGCGAGAAGGGCGCCGGCCACAAAAAGCAGAAGACTGAGGCCCCCAACCTTTTCAAAAAGAAAAACGAGCTGCTCTTTAACCGCGAGATCCTGAGTCCCGACGAGGCTCCGCGCGGCACCGTGGGCATCCCGCGCGCACTCAACATGTACGAGAACTACCCCTTCTGGCACGCGTTCTTTACGCGCCTGGGCTTTAGCGTGCAGCTGTCCGACCAGTCGAGCAAAAAGACCTACCAGGCGGGCATCGAGTCCATGCCGTCCGAGAGCGTGTGCTACCCGGCAAAGATGAGCCACGGCCATGTGATGAACCTTATCGACCGCGATGTCGACTTCATTTGGATGCCGTGCGTGCGCTGGGAGCGCAAGGAGGATCCGACCGCCGGTAACTGCTACAACTGCCCCATCGTCATGAGCTATCCCACGGCGCTGGCGCTCAACATCGATGAGATCCGCGAACAGAACATCGAGTTCCTGTACCCGTTTGTGCCCTATCACGACAAGACCGAGCTCAAGCGCCGTCTGTACCAGGTGCTCGCCGTCGACCGTGTGGCCGATGCGCAAGCCGGTCGCGGTCGCGTGCGTGGACCCAAGATCACGCGCTCCGAGGTCGATGCTGCCGTCAACGCCGCCTTCGAGGCCGATGCGCGCTTCCACGAGGATATCCAGACCATGGGCGAGGAGGCTCTTAAGTGGGTCGAGGACCACGGCGGCCACGGCATCGTGCTCGCCGGTCGTCCCTACCATAACGACCCCGAGATCAACCATGCCCTGCCCGAGCTTATCTCGAGCTTTGGCTTTGCGGTCTTTACCGAGGATTCGCTCGCGCATCTCGTGAAGCCCGAGCGCCCCATCCGCGTCGTCGACCAGTGGATGTACCACAGCCGCCTGTACGCCGTCGCCCGTTTTGTGACGATGCGCAACGACTTGGACCTGATCCAGCTCAACTCTTTCGGCTGCGGCCTCGATGCCCTGACCACCGATCAGGTGCAGGAGATTCTGGAGGCCAGCGGCAAGATCTACACCGTGCTCAAGATCGACGAGGTGTCCAACCTGGGCGCCGCGCGCATCCGCATCCGCTCACTCATGGCGGCGCTCAAGGACCAGGAGGCCGAGCGCCTGGCAGAGGCCACGGCCGCGGGCGAGGCCTACGAGCAGGGCGATGCCGCGCCGGTGGCGCCTTCCACGGATGCCCCCGCGTTCGCGAGCCGCAAGTACACGTTTGAGGCTCAGCGCGAGAGTGCTTCGACCGCATGGCCCAAGGTGCCCTTTACCGAGCAGATGCGCGACGAGGGCTATACCATCCTGTGCCCGCAGATGGCGCCGATTCACTTCGACCTGGTTAAAGAGGTGTTCCGTGGCGCTGGATACAACTTGGAGCTGCTGCCCTCGACCGATCACGACGCCGTCGAGGCCGGCCTGCGCTACGTGAACAATGACATCTGCTATCCGTCGATCCTGGTAACGGGCCAGATTATGGAGGCCATCGAGAGCGGTCGGTACGACCTGTCCAAGACGGCCGTGGTCATCAGCCAGACCGGCGGCGGCTGCCGTGCCACCAACTACATCGCACTCATCCGCAAGGCCCTGCGCGAGAGCGGCCACCCCGAGATTCCGGTGATCTCGCTTTCGGCCGTGGCACTCGGCGAGGACAACCCCGGCTTTAAGATTACGCCGGCGCTGCTCAAACAGGCCGTGTACGCGGTGCTCTTTGGCGATGTGATGATGCAGATGCTCTATCGCTGCCGTCCGTACGAGGCCACGCCCGGTGCTGCCAACGCACTCTACGAGGAGTACATGGCGCGTGCCCGCAAGCTGGCGCCTAAGTTCAACCGCCACAACTACACCAAGTTGTGCCGCGAGGCCATCCGCGCGTTCGACACCATGCCGCTCGTGGGCGAGGGCACCAAGCCGCGCGTGGGCGTGGTCGGCGAGATCTTGGTCAAGTTCCACCCCACAGCCAACAACCACGTGGTCGATGTTATCGAGCGCGAGGGCTGCGAGGCCGTAGTGCCTGGCCTGCTCGACTTCTTCCTGTACTCCATGAGCAACGCCGAGCTGCAGAAGGACGAGCTGGGTAGCTCTGCTACAACGCGTGCGGGCATGCAGGCGCTCATCAAGCTCGTAGACTGGATGCGTACGCCGGTGGAGGAGATGCTCGAAAAGTCCCGCCGCTTTGAGGCGCCCGAGCGCATCGGCACCATGGCCGACAAGGCCCGCACGGTGCTTTCGGTGTGCAACAACATGGGCGAGGGCTGGCTGCTCACGGCCGAGATGCTCGACCTGATCGACCACGGTGCGCCCAACATCATCTGCACGCAGCCCTTCGCGTGCCTGCCCAACCACGTGGTGGGCAAGGCCGTGATCAAGGAGTTGCGCCGCCAGCATCCCGAGAGCAACATCGTCGCGGTGGACTACGACCCCGGTGCATCCGAGGTCAACCAGCTCAACCGTATTAAGCTCATGATTAGCGTGGCCAAGGAAAACATGCGCGCCGGTAAGGGCTTTAAGCTCGAGAAGGTGGCGCCGCTCGCAATGGACGAGGTCACCGGCCAGATGCGTGCCCATGACGGCTGCGTGAGCTGCGGACCGGCCAGCGAGGAGGCCGTTGCATCGGTCGCCAATCGTCTGGGACGTGGCATTATGAAGTAGCTGGCCTGCTTTGGGCTAGATATGAGGCAAACGGGTGGTAACCGTACCGGCTACCACCCGTTTTTGCTGGACACATGTTGCGCAAATGACCTTGCTACAGCCTTCCGTGGGCTTGCCCGATTTTTGGGCCAGTTCGGGCTTTGAGGACAAGCTGCTGCAAGCCCGGGGCGATTTTTCACTCAACGCTGGCCAGCATGGCGTGACGTATCTGCCGAGTTTTGGTACGGCAATGACCGGTCGCTACCAGGTGCTGCTGTACGACAACAACTTTGGTGTGGCAGAAAGCTATCCCAAGTTCGACTGGGGCCAGCTGGGCGCCGCGGTAGTGACTGATTACAGCAAGGGCACGCATTCGTTTGGGCGCGTGTTCGCGGTGGACGAGACCGCGCGCATCTACGAGCTTGTGGACCAGATCGCAGTGCCGTTCTCAGGTTACGTAAGTAGTGCGCAGCGCGTCGGCGATTCGAATAGCATGCTCGTGGCATCGGGCATGGCCAAGACCTTTGCCAAGTACGATCGCTATGGACTGCCCATCGCCACCTACGAGATGGAAGCCGAGAAGTACATCTACCGCGTGTACAAGTACGAGCTGTAGCGCTGCGCTCCGCATCACTTCACATCGAACTCCACGCGATCGAGCTCGGGCACGTTGAGGTCGATGAGCTTGCGGGCGACGTGACGGTCGTGTGCTCCAAGCGTCTCGCCTGTCGTCACATGGGCGACAATCTCGCGCTCGACGATGCCTTCCTCGTCGCCTTCGGTGGCCGAGGTCTCGACGGCGACGGTGTAATCCTTAAAGCCCGGCAGCACCGCGGCAAGTTCGCGCGTAGTTTCGGTGACACCGTAGCCGTCCTGCACGCCGGTCTGCGCCGAGCCAATAGACCCCGCCGTCATAACGATGCAGGGGATGGCAAAGACTACCGTACCCACAATGATGCGGCGGCGCACCTTGCGCGATAGCTCGTCGACCTCGGCGTCTTCCTCAGCGGTTACAATGCCGTCGCCGTTGAGGTCGCGCTTGAGCGGCACGCGCAAGATAAGTAATACGGCTTCGGCCGCGAGTGCGATAAAGACCACGTTGATGCCAAACTCGTAAAGCGCCGAGAGAAACAGTGACCCGCTTGCGATGGCGATGCCGTAGCCCGCCGCGCACAGGGGCGGCATGAGCGCGGTCGCCACGGCCACGCCGGCGATGAGCGTGGCGGGTTCCTGGTCGCGCGAGTTGCCCAGCCCGCCTGCAAAGCCGCCTGCGAGTGCGACGGTAAGGTCCCAGACGGTGGGTGTCGAGTTGTCGATGATGGCGGCCGTGGTGGTGCCAAGGGGCGAGAGCTTAAAGTACAGCGTGGACGTGACCAGGCAAAAGGCCATCTGCAGCGCAAGGCTGGCGACGGCTTCGACGGTAATCTCGCGGTCGAGCGTGGCAATACCGTATGCCATGGCAAGGACCGAGCCCATGAGCGGGCAGATGAGCATGGCGCCCACGATGGCAATGTCCGAGTCGATATCGAGGCCGATGCTCGCGATAAGCATGGCAATAATCAGGATGCATAGGTGGGAGCCAGTCAGACGCGCCCCGTTTACAAAACGCTTGCGAATTACGTGGTAGGGCGCGCGACCCTCGCGAATGTTGAATGCGCGCTTTAGGAAGCGGGTGGCGTTCTCCATGGCCTCACTATGGGCAGGGCGGATGCCATGGCGCCGGTGATGGCGTTCACGCAGTCGCTTGAGCTGTTGTCTATCGAGTTCCATGTTCACCTCGTTCTGGCACGGGCCGCATATCTCGCCCGTCGCCCATACTCTACACCGCGGCGGGCGGGGTGCCTGCTCGATGCGGAATCCGATAGGACGGATGACGCGGGAGCAAATGCAAATCACAGGCTCAATTCCATCACGCAAGAATATGCTGCACCAGCTCCTACATATGTGACGAAATTGTGAAGCACGAGAGCGCGAATATCAAAAAATCCGCCGGTGACCAATGTTGCGCAACAGAATTCAAAAATCAGCTCCTACATTTTGAAGCGTATGGATACATCCGTGTCAAAGGGAGAAAGCCATGGCAAACTACAGTCCACAACACTTTGAGCCTCGGACTAAGGCCGTCAACGTCAAGGGCGTTGCCAACCGCGCCGTCGCAACCGTTTTGACGGCGGGCCTCATCGCTCAGCCGCTCATGTCGCCGCTGGCGGCAATCGCCGCACCGTCAACCGATAACGGCGATTCTGTTCAGGGGGGGGGTAGTTCTGTAGAGAACACCGTTGCCGCCGGTAACCAAGCGGTCGTAAAGACGGCTGCCCAGCTGGCCGAGGAGTCGGCAAAGCAGCTCAAGGACGCTCAGGCCGCCTACGATGCCGCCCAGAAGAACGCCGATGCGGCGGGCCAGTCTCAAAAGCAGGCGCAGCAGCAAAAGAATCAGGCCTCGCAGGCTGTGAGCGACAACGAAATCGAGCAGAACGCAGCAGAAGTCGCCGCGTTCCAGGAGAAGATTGACGAGCTCAAAGCCGCCGTCGAAAAGACCGAACAGCAGCAGAAGAGGCTGGGCGACCTGAACGATCAGCTCGATCAGGCCAACAAGAGTGTCGAGGGTAAGACCCAGGCGCTCAAGGACGCCAAGGCAAAGCAAGATGAGGCCAAGAAGGCCCTCGATGATGCCCAGGCCAAGCTCGAGGCCATGGGTATGGATGAGTACGAGGCTGCCAAGAAGGCCGTCGAGGACGCGCAGGCAAAGCTCGATGACGCCAATAAGGCCGTTACTACTGCACAGGCCAATCTGGACCAGGCCAAGGCTGCCGAGGCCAGCGCCCAGCAGGAAAAGCAGAATACCGAGGCAGCTTTGACGACTGCCCAGGCCAAGAAGCAGGAGACTGCCGCTGCTCTCGCAGCCGCAACCACCGCGCGCGATAACGCCCAGCAGAAGTTCAACCAGGCGCAGGCCGCGCTCGATGCTGCCGTCTCGGGTACGGGTGTTGACCTGAGTGCGCTTGAGGCCGCCAAGAACGCTGCTGCTGGTGAGCTCAAGACCGCGCAGGCGGAGCTCAATGCCGCGACGGATGCCGACGCTACCGCCCAGGCGAACCTGCAGGCGGCCCAGAATACCGCCACCGCCGCGCAGGAGAAGGCCAACGCCGCCAACGCTGCTGTGGCATCTGCCAAGTCTGCATACGATGCGGCAAACAAGGAGTACAACGACGCGGCCAGTAAGCGTGACGCCTCGAAGTCGGCATACGAGCAGGCCCAGCAGACCGAGGCCGACAAGAAGACCGCGTACGATAAGCTTGTCGAAGTTCGCAAGCAGAAGCGCAGCGAGTGGGAGGCAGCCTGCGCTGCTTCGAACGCCGCGGAAAAGGCTTATGACGCTGCTAATGTCCAGGTTGAGGCTCTTGAGCAGCAGATTGCTGACCTCAAGTCCAACATGACCGTTGACCAGGAAGTCATCAGCCAAGGTATACTCGGCTTCATGAACTATATTAGCGACGGCAGCCAGTTCACAGCCACGCAGAAAAAGAACGCCCAGGAAGCCGTATCGATGCTGACCGGTGCCGCTGACAAGGCCGAATGGTATGACAAGTACGTCGATCAGGACATGTCGCGCGACACCAATCCGCTTTCCTTGGAGCAGATGCGTAACGCCCTGACCTACCTCGATACCCAGAACAACCTCCGCAAGGCGAACGGTCAGTCGGCGCTCAGCGTCAGCCTCCGCATGACTGCGGCAGCCGCCCTTAATACATCGTATTCATCGAACATCTGGGGACACTCGAACTGCTACTTCGACAACGGCGAAAATCTTGCCGGCGGAGGCGGCGCATATACCGGCGGCGAGACCGAGGATACACTCGGCTGGCCATACACTGGTCTCTATACCCAAGAGAAGGAGACATTCGATAAGTACGTCGCACAGTATGGCGACGACCTCGGTAGCCACCGATATGATGCCTATTACATCTATCAGAACTACAACAGCATCTACCATGAGTGTGGGCACTATCTCAACATCATTGATTCCGCTACGGAAGCCATCGGTATTGCAACCGGTAGTGGTAAGAACGCCGATTCCGAGGTAACCATCTTCGATTACAGTGCTGATGACACTCAGGCTGATTTCACTGTCTCCGAGTTCAAGAAGCTCCTGAACGACTACATCGATTCCGCCTACAACGCAGGCGGTACGAAGGAGCAGAAGGAGCAGCTGAAGCAGCTCCAGAATAAGCTGGCGGAAGCGCAGAAGAACTTTGGAACTACTAGGGAAGCTTACTTCGCAGCTGTAAACGGGCAGGACGCCGCCCAGGACGCTTTCACCGCAGCAGATGTGAACATGAACACCGCCAAGGGCGAGTACGAGAAGGCTAAATCCAGCACCGCCGCCGCGAAGACGGCATACGACGCCGCCGAAGCCAAACTCAAGGGTGTCGACGTCAAGACGCCCCAGACCAAGCTCGACGCCGCCAAGGGCGAGGCCGCTACTGCCCAGACAGCTCTCGATAAGGCAAACGCCACGCTTGCTGACAGCAAGACGAAGGCAGCCGAGGCCGCTGCTCACAAGGCGAAGGCTCGCAGCGCCCGCGATGCCGCCAAGGCAAAGTCCGAACAGGCCAACGAGGCGTATGGCAACGCTACCGCTTCGGTCAAGGACCTTGCCGCCAAGCTCGATGCCGCCAAGACGGACCTTGCGAACAAGCAGGGCTCGCTTGACGAGGCAAAGAAGGCCGACGATGCCGCCCAGGCTGGTGTGGATAAGGCCCAGGCCGCAGATGCTCAGGCCTGTCTCTTATACACATCTGACGCTGCCGACGACTTAATAGGTGTAGAT
>UQSK01000056.1 GCA_900543605.1 uncultured Collinsella sp. | reverse complement strand
ACGAGATTACTACGCGTCTCGTGGGCTCGGAGATGTGTATAAGAGACAGACATTCTTTTTCTCACCAAATACAACTGCCTCTCCGCAGAATGCGCCCACCTTCGTGCCGCCGATGTAGAACGCGTCGCACAAACGCGCGATGTCGGGCAGCGCGACGTCGGCTCCCACGGCGGCCAGGCCGTAGCCCAGGCGCGCGCCGGCGCGGTCGAATGCTACGAGCGGCACGACGATCATGTCGAGAGCTTCGGCAGGCACGATAGGGAAGCGGCTGCTGTCGATGTCCGTGGCCGCGAAGGCCCGCGTGGGGTGGGCGATAAACGGAGCCGCGGACGCATCGTCGGCGGCAACTGCCCGCATGCACATGCACTGGCCACAAGCTGCGGCATCAATTGCCGAGAGCATGCACGGATAAGCTACGCGCCAGCCGCGCGCAGCGGCCGCAGCGGCAAACGCGGCAGGGTCGACTTCGGAGCCCATCGCGGCATAGATGGCAACGGTGTGCGGCGCCGCGGCACCCAGGCAATCCAACAGCTCAACAAGCCGCGCACAGATAGTGGCGGACTTCGCCGCCCGCACATCCAAATCAATCGCATCGCGCCGAGCAATCACCGCCCGTCGCAACTCAGCCTTATCCATCCCAGCTCCCTCTCCCAAACCTACCAAAAAGGGACAGGTTTATTTTGGCAGGTTTTATCTGGGCAAACGTCGAAGCCGCCGCAAAGGCACCCTTTGTGGCGGCTTCGACTCGACGTTGGCTTCACAGCGCCGCAGCGATCGCTTCAGTCACAAACTTATTGAGTGACTCACCCTTCTTTGCCGCCGCTAGCGCTGCTTGCTTGTGGAGCTCAGAGCCCGTTCTTACGTTGAACGAGCCCTTAAAAGCCCGCTCGGGTTCCTTGCCCTTCTCGGCGCAAAACTCAAGGTAATCGTCGACGGCGTCGTGGAAGCATTGCTCCACTTCTTCAGCCGTGGAGCCTTCAAATACGATTGCGTCCCTAATGCCGGCGACCATACCTGTTAGCACATGCTGTTCGGCATCGAACTCGACCGGGGCGAAATAACCCTTGTATGCCAAAACGTTACTCATGACTACCTCCGACATCTTGCAGAAAGCGAACGATGTTTCGAATGGTCCCCGCTGTCAATTCGTCAGATGGATGAGGCGCGTGCATTACGAACATCCTGCCATCTGATGGCCTGTAGAAGCGAACGCGCGATCCGGATGTCTTGCCTTTGCTGTCCATTTCAAAGCCATATGAAGCCATAACTTTAAGAAAGTCAGCGAATCTATACGTTGAAGGACAGCTAAGCAGCTGGGCGATGAGTTTGTCGATCCGAGTCATCCTGCCTCACATCCCGCAACTATATTATAGTTGCAATTTAAGCCCGAAGCAATCACCCATACTATAGAATACATGTACGTATAGAACAAGTGTTCGAACCACAACTGAGGAAGGAGACAGGCACCTTTGTGGTGGTCTGTGCTGTGGAGTGGGCGTCTGCGGCGGTTTGTCTCAATCTGTAACAGTAACTCGGCAAAATTGGACCTAGATGTTACAGATTGAGACAAAGAGCTGGTGCCGTTTGGGAACGTCTCGACCTGTAACATCTGGAGCCGATATTGCCGTCTAGATGTTACAGATTGAGACAAACCGCCGCGGTGGGCTGCGCCGCCCCGCTCAAACCGCAGAAAAAAGGTAGATTTTCGGGCATGTCCCAAAAATCTACCTTTGCCGTGCGTTAGCCCATCAGGTCGACGACGTTAAAGCCGGCGTTGCTCTTGGCGATGACTTCGCGGCCGCCAAAGACGCAGGTGGGCGACTCGGCTGCGATGCGCGTCACGTCGGCGCCGAGCGAGCGGAGCTCACCGGGCGTGGCGGCGAGCATCTGGGCGCGGCGCTCCTCGCGTGCGTGCGGATCGAGCCCGGCCAGGTAGGTCGTGTTGCGGCGCTTGGTGAGCGCGTACGGCTTCACCGGCGCGTCCATGCCGCTCACGCAGCTCACGATAAAGCCCTCAAAGGCGGCCTCGTCGGGCTCAAAGCTGCCAAGCCATGCACCCGCGCGCTTCACGCGCTCAATCGAAGGATCGATCGCCGGGTCGCGGTAGGTGTAGAACGCCGTCTGGCGCTCGCCGGCTGCGCGGAATCCGCAGCCGTACGCACCGCCCTTCACGCGAATCTCGTTCCACAGGTAGTCGTAGGAGAGCGCGTTGGCAGCCACGGCCCAAGCGCCTGTCACGTCAATGCCCAGGCGACGCGGATCGCACGCACGCGCGGCAAAGCAGATGTCGCTGGGGATGACGAAAGCCTCGTGGCGGTCGCGCGGCTCCGGCACCACGAGCGTGCCGCTGGCAGCGCCGTCGCCCGCGCCAAGCCCCAGGTCGCCCGCGGCATCCCAGTACGCGTCAAAGTCCTCGTCGCTGCCGGTAAAGCTCGCCATGCAGCCATCGGCCACAAAGATGCGCTCCGCCAGCTCGGCAAGCTTGGTACGCAGCCCGTCCACGCGCTCGTCAAAGTGGTCGAGCAGATCGCGCAGGAACAGGTAGAAGTCTACGCCCGAGAGCTGCTCACGCACTACGGCCGAAGGCGAGCTGTAGCTCATCGCGCGACCGAGCGCCGTCGAGTGGCCGTTGTTGATAAAGCCCTGTTCAAGCCCAATGCGAATCTGCGTGAGCACGTCGCGCACGCGGTCGGCGTCGGCATCTGCCAAAAGCGTGCTCGACCATACCTCGCGCGGCAGACTCGCCAGCGCATCGATTTTCTCGGACAGGGCGCCGGCGCTCACCAGCAGATAGGGGCGCACGCCGTCCACGTCGGGCTGGGTCATGACTTCGGTCGTAAAGCTCAAAAAGCCGAGCTTGCCGGCGAGCAAGTTGTCGAGTTCCTCGGCCGAGTGCTCGCGCGTGGGCAGCTGCTTGAGCAGGCGGCAGAGCAGTGTCACATAGGGCAGGTCCTCAAACGCGACGCAGCTCAGGTCGAAATACTGCATGGCGTAGGCCAGACGGTTGGTGGGGATGCCGTGGCGCAGGCAGGGGATGGGTGCGGTCGTGTCCACGATCAGCGGCTGCTCGGGGTGCGCCTCGCCAATGTCGGACACGCGCAGGCGCGGCAGCGTGGTCTTGGCCTCGGGCGTGTCTTCGGCCTCCTGCGCGGCACGCAGCGCGGCCGTGCGCTCGACCACGTCGGCCAGCTCGGCATCGGTCATGGCATCGCGCTTGGCTGCTAGCTCGGCGGCCTCGGCACCCTCCGAACCCTCGGCGGCGTCCACCGGCACCAGCTCGACCAGTGCCATGTGATCGTTCTGCAGCACCAGCTCGCGCAGCAGGTCCTCAAAATAGCTGCCGTCCAGCTCGCTACGCAGCTCCTCGTACACCGGGCCGTACTTGAGCGCCAACGTCGCGGCGTCGTCATCGTAGAGCCAGGTGCTCAGCGCGTCGCACGCAATGGCCACGCCATCGGCGATACCGTAGTCGCGCTGGCGCAGATCGTATTCGTTGCTGCTGATGATGGCTTCCAGGCGCTCGCGCGGAACGCCGTGCTCGCACAGGTCGCGGCAGGCGTCCTGGAACACGCGACGCAGCTCGCGCGCCACGCCGGGCTGAGCGTTTTGCAGCATGATGAGCTCGTAGGGCTGCAGGCTCTCGGCCGCGGTGTAGCTCACCACGTTGCCGCCCAGGCCGGCGGCCAGAATGGCCTTCTTAACCGGCGCTTCGTTGGAGCCTAGTAGCGCCTCGAACAGGATATCCGCCGCGATCGTGCGCTTGCGGTCGAGCGCGCTGCCCAGCACAAGGCCCAGGCCCACCAGGGCGTTCTCGGGCGTGGTGGCCATCTCGACGCGCTTATACTCGCAGGTCACGGGCGCCTGCACGCCCAGCGGATTGGGTGCCAGCGTGGACGGGTCCTCGCCGGCGGCGACGGCAGCGTCCATGCGGCGGCTCGCGGCGCTCGGCTGCGACAGATAGCGCTCGTCCAAAAAGGCCAGCGCGCGGTCCACGTCCAGGTCGCCGTAGAGCGTGATGTAGGAGTTGGAAGGATTGTAGTGGCGCGCGTGCGTGTCCAGGAACTGCTCGTAGGTGAGCGCGGGAATCGCGCGCGGGTCGCCGCCGCTCTCGTGCGCATAGGCGGTGTCGGGATAGAGCGCGGCGTTGACGGCGTCGTCCAGCACGCTCATGGGGTCGGACAGCGCGCCCTTCATTTCGTTGAACACCACGCCGTTATAGCGCAGCGTACCCTCGCGCAGGCTCGCGGAGCTGCCGTCGCCCTCGCCCTCGGCGCTCTCCGGCAGGTCCAGCTCGTAGTGCCAGCCCTCCTGCTGAAAAATGGTGGGTTTGGTATAGATGGCCGGGTTGAACACCGCGTCCAGATACACGTCCATCAGGTTGTACAGATCCTGCTCGTTGGTGGTGGCAACGGGGTAGATGGTCTTGTCGGGGTAGGTCATGGCGTTGAGGAACGTCTGCATGGAGCTCTTGATCAGGTCGACAAATGGCTCCTTGACGGGAAACTTGGCCGATCCGCACAGCACCGAGTGCTCAAGAATATGGAACACGCCGGTGGAATCGGCCGGCGGCGTCTTAAAGCCAATGGCGAAGGCCTTGTTTTCGTCGTCGCACGCCAGGTACAGCAGGCGAGCGCCCGAGGCGGTGTGGCGCAGCACGTAAGCGTCCGAGTCGAGCTCGGGCACGGTCTCGCAGCGCTCGACGGCAAAACCGTGACAGATGGTACCGGGCACCAGCAGTGCGGCAGCAGCGGCGCGCGGGTCGGTTGAGGTGGTGGACATATGCAGTCTCCTTTGACGCCCCAGCGGGGGCGAATCGAGTCGAATCCCCGAGAGTATACCCATATGGGGCCGCGGCTCTGCGGCGAACTGAAGACGATGCTGGCGGATTGGGCAAAGGCCCCGCGTGACCGCCGCGCGAGCGTGGAAACTTGGACGCCTATCGAATGAGAGTGGATTTTCGGACGGAATCAGCCTCAAAACGCCCAAAAACCGTCCAAATATCCACCCTCATTTTCCGACCGTCCAAAATCCACGCTCATCCGCCGCCCACACATCTCTCATATCTCATTCGTCTCTAATATGAGAGATAACAGAAAGATGAGAGATAATTACAAGAGATAACTGAGAGACGAAGGAAATTTATTCGCGGCATTCTCCGCAGAACCGAGCGAAAGGACGTGCAGATGAACGAAAACGAACTGACCGGTCTGCTCGAGTCTTTAAGGCGCATGGGCTCGGACGATTTTAACGTCGAGGTCAAGGAGAGCGCCACGACGCTTTCCCGCGACGTATGGGAAACGGTCAGCGCTTTCGCAAACACCGCCGGCGGCATCATCGTACTCGGAGTGAGCGAGCGCGCGGGTTTTGTCCCAGTTGCAAACTTTGAGACCGAGAAAGTGCTCAACCAATTCGTGGCGGGCATGGGCGATGCGGGCGGTCGCGGAAAGCTGGCCAATCCGCCCAAATACGCGATCGAGCGAGTGGAGCTTCAGGGCGTCATCGTTCTCGTCATTACGATTGAGGAGCTCGACCCGTCGAGCAAGCCTTGCTATGTCATAGAGCGGGGCGCTCAAGGTGGCAGCTACAAACGCATCGATGACAAAGATGTCCCGCTTTCGTCGACCGAGGTTTTGGCACTGCCGTCATATGAGCGGACGAGTCCTAGCGATCGCGATGCGGTGCCCGGCACGAGTGTGGGCGATCTCGACGAGTCGCTGGTCGACCGCACGATAGAGCGTGCCTATTCGTTGACGCCTCGAGCGATGCGCGGTGCGGCGGACAAGAAGACAAAGATGGAGCGTCTGAATTTCCTCGACTTCCAGGGCAATGTTACCAAGGCCGGCCTCCTTGCCGCGGGCGTTTACCCTCAGCAGTTCTATCCCAAGCTCTTCATTGACGTGGCTGTCCATGCGGGAACTCAGAAGGGCATGGCGGGGTCGCTGAGGTTCATGGACCGCACAATCTGTGAGGGAACGTTGGGCGAGATGATCTCGGATGCCGTCGCAGCCGTCGCCAAGAATTTGCGGCGAACCTCGACCGTCCAAGGCGTCTCGCGTGTCGACTCGCTTGAGATTCCCGAGGAGGTTCTGCGCGAGGCAATCGCCAATGCCGTAATCCATCGAGAATACGGGGATCGGTTCTGTGGACAATCGATCGCCGTCGACGTCTTTGACGATCGTGTCGAGGTGACGAATCCTGGCGGCCTTTACGGGGGAAAGACTCGCGAGAACTTGTTTGACGGCAGCTCCCGATGCCGTAACGCGACGCTTGTGAAGCTCATGTCGATTGTCCCGCTGCCGGATGGCGCAGGTTCGCCGGCTGAGGGCAATGGCTCGGGCATCCTGATGATGATCGATGCCATGCGCGCGCATGGTCTGGCCGATCCCCTGTTCTGCCCGGGATTCGATCGGTTCAAGGTCGTACTTTACCGTTCAAAGATCGAGCCGGTCGATCATGGCGGGGGCTTAATTGTGACGGCACTCAAACACTACGGCGAGCTGGGGACGCGCGAGCTGGCAGAGCACACAGGGCTCACAATTTCCCAGGTTAGGTCGCGCGTCAACGCGCTCATTGCTCAAGGCGAGCTTGAGCCCACGGCGCCGGCGACGAGCCGCAACCGCAAGTATCGACTGTCGGGGCGCGTGGGATAGATGCGTTAGTGGACGAGGCGACCCAATAATCGACCCTCGATTGGCGTCCATTAAAGTAAAGCGGTTGTTGCCCAGTCGACGGTGATGCTAAAGACTCGGCTTACGCCGACATGGCCCCGAACCCGTCTATCAAGAACAGCCTAAGAACCAGCTTGATGACATTTCCCGGTTTGACTTCTGCCGCGTCAAAGACGTGGCGCTCGGCGAGCTCGCTACAGTATGCATAGATGTCGCGGATAAGGTCCGCGCCCGAGAGCGTAAACATGTAGCCTGCGTCCGAAAGCGCATTGGGCGCGGCGGGCAACTTGGCCATGTGACAGAACGTTTGCAGGTCGGGCGCCATAACGTTCTGGTAGTCGAGGTGGCCGTTGGCATCCTGCGCGGCAAGCTCCAATTGGCGCACAAAATCCAGCGCCGCCGCTAACACAAAGCTCGGCGTAGGCGCATTGACGTCCTGAGTGGTCGCCACAAGCCTGCCCGCCGCCTGCGTGACAAGCCAAGCGACCTCGCGCTGGCAACGCACGGCCTTGCGCGTAACCGGCTTGATGGACGAAGAAGAAACGCTCCCCTTAGGCGGATTCGAGGCAGCCATAAGACCCTCCCATGAACGACCCGGCCCAACAAGCCCGGATGAAACACGTGCTACATCAGTATACAGGGAAGTGGGGTAGCGGGGTACAAGCGCGCCGGCGGCAAACCGAGAGCATCAACGATGCGCCGATCGCGGAATGAGATCTCGTAATAATTGACTCTCGGCCATATTATTGAGGGGCATGACTCGCGTTCGTATGGTTGTAGGTGCTGGCGATGAACGACATTGACCTTGCTGTTCCGTTGATGGATGGACCAAGCTATGACCGCGCCTGCAGTCTCGTGCCTTCCGAATACGTTGAGGCATGGGAGTGGTTTCTGGGTGAGGAGCAGCGCGGCGGCGTTTGGACCAGCCTTCCGCACCACACCAAGGAAGATAGCCCTCAGTATCAGTACCGTTTGAGAATTGGCTCGGACTTCTTTCCCGTAACGCGGGATTCAGGGATCTTCTGGCCGGGCCAGGATCGGGTGAAGCAAGATCCCAATAAGATCTTTGCGCTTTCGGTCCATAACTCTAAAAAGAGCTTCTACACCGATGTGCCTCCGCTCTATTTGGACGATGGTACGTGGGTCAATAAGTACTCGGTTCAAGCGCCGGGTACCGTTGGTTTTCGAGACCAGAATTACAACCGTAAAATGCTCAACTGCATGGAATGTGGCGTTCCAGTCGGAGTCATATTTGCAACCGAGGTGGGCTACAAGGTGCTCGG
Organism: uncultured Collinsella sp.; assembly: GCA_900543605.1. Classification (GTDB taxonomy): domain Bacteria; phylum Actinomycetota; class Coriobacteriia; order Coriobacteriales; family Coriobacteriaceae; genus Collinsella. The sequence goes on along the minus strand of UQSK01000056.1, from coordinate 1,698 downwards.
CCTTGCATTTGTTGAACGGTTCGAGCCCGAAAACGGATGGTTTGTTCTGCACGGTCCTGTTCATAAAGGCGGACCGGACCCTCGTTTTGCGCCCGACATGAGTTATCTGAAGCACATGCCCGTCGATATTGAGTTTGCCGGACAGGGTACGGCCGACGACGAAAAGGTCCGCTATGCGTTAAGGCGCGAGCGATTGGGGCAGCAATGGTTCCGCAAGCAGCTCGTTGCCGCCTATGATGGCCGTTGCGCGGTGTCGGACTGCGGCGTCAGCGAAGCTCTGGAGGCTGCACATATCGAGAATTACTCGGGACCCAAATCGCAGGTTGCCAGCAACGGCATTCTGCTTCGGCGCGATCTTCATTCCCTATTTGATGCTCACCTGATTTCGTTTGAGCCTGTTTGCGGCGAATATTGGCTGTGCGGATCGTACCTGCTGGATAAGACCGACTACGTTTCCTTTGCGGGTGCGACGCTAAGGCAGCCGAATGAGCGTCAGTGGCGACCCAATACGGTGTTTCTTGAGGCCCATCGCATTGAGTTCGATCGCTCGGAAAAGAAGCGTGAAAAGGCGGGGCTTCTGCCGTATTAGCGTATTTGGCTTTGGCGGTCTTTTACGATCGTGTTGTTTGATCGGATCGCGTGGCGATGCAATCTCGCGCGCACTTGCTGGTGCATGCTCTTCCTGGTTTGAATAACGGGAAGGGAGCGAGCGTGAGCTGGCGAGGCGATATCGTGATGGGGAAGTACGGAAAACTGCCGCGTGCCCTTATCGACAACAATATGTTTCCGGGCGTAGAAGTTGATTGCGGGTCGTTTGCTGTCACCTGCCCTTGCTGCGGCTCGCAAATACCGTGTCTCGACATTCGGTTCATCGATGCGCGTGACAGACTCAGCGACGAAGTGAGAAAACAGACAGGCGTTCATATGCCGGTGTATCCGGAGAAATGCCCTGTTTGTGGCCTCGATATCGTGTATGACGCCGGCGACGAGGGATAGGTGATGCGGAGGAGCTGGCTGTGAAGGCATCTTCGTCTCTACAAATAAACCCCCTCACCGAGTTGCCTGTGGAACTCGGCGTGATGGTCGCGTGCCCAGGTAAAGAGCGCCTGGTCAAAGTCGGTGCGCGTGGCCGGGACGCCAAAGACGCCGGCAACTTCGACGCGCACAAACTCCAGTGCCGGTAGCTTGTTGATGGCAGTGAGGGCAAACGGGGACGAGGGCTCCTCGAACAGATAGCGGCTGCCTTGCAGCGCGTCGCAACTGGTGCACGTGTTGCCGAGCGGCGGGGCTTTGGAGGCTCGCGCGCCTACGGGCTTGTAGCCGCAGCGCTTATGAAGGTAGTCGCGGATCTCGCCCGGCACGCAGCCAAGAGCGGGCACGATGGCGAGTGCGTTGGCGTTGGCCGTGTCGATGGCAATGTGCCCGGCTTCGTTGGGCGCGTGTGCGATGGCGATGCTCTCGTCGTTATCGGTTCGATAGGGAATGCCGAAGGCCGCGACCGAGGTCACTTTGTGACACTTCCAGCACTCGCGCTTGCCCAGTACTAGATATATATACGGCGCTGAGGGGTCGGATCGGTCAACACCGGGCAGCCATTCGGCAAAGGGCTCGGGGTTGACGCCGCTGGGTACATACCAGATCTTCTTGGTCCTGTCTCTTATACACATCTCCGAGCCCACGAGACGCGTAGTAATCTCG
>UQSK01000055.1 GCA_900543605.1 uncultured Collinsella sp. | reverse complement strand
GAGATTACTACGCGTCTCGTGGGCTCGGAGATGTGTATAAGAGACAGCCACAGCAGGTCGTGGTTGCCCCACTGGATGTCGAGCGAATGGTAGGTGAGCAGACGGTCCATAATCTTGGCCGCGCCGCCGCCGCGGTCGAAGATGTCGCCCACCAGGTGCAGGTGGTCGACGGCCAGCCGCTTGATGAGCGAGGCGAGCGACTCGATAAAGTCGTCGGCGCTGGCGGTCTCCAGGATGGACTCCACGATGCGCTCGTGATAGCGCACGCGATAGTTATTCTCGTCCGGGTGCGTGTGCAACAACTCGTCGATGATATAGGCGTAGTCGCGCGGGATGGCCTTACGCACCTTGGAGCGCGTGTAGCGGCTTGAAAGTGAGCGAGCGACCATGATGAGCTGGTCAAGCATCGTCTTGTACCAGGTGGGCGAGTCCTCGCGCCGGCTGCGGACCAGGTCGATCTTCTCGCGCGGGTAGTAGATGAGCGTACACAGCTCGCCCTTTTCGTCAAAGGAGAGCGTGTCGCCAAAGATCTCGTCGACATGTTCGCGCACGACGCCCGAGCAGTTGTTGAGGATGTGCATAAAGGCTTCGTACTCGCCATGCACGTCGCTCATAAAATGCTCGGTGCCCTTGGGTAGGTTGAGGATGGCCGAGAGGTTGATAATTTCGGTAAATGCGGATTGTTCGGTGGGGAACTGTCTCGACAGCAGGCGCAGATACTTAAAGTCTTGCGGATTGCGATCGAATGCGACCATGAAACACCTTCCGATGGGGTTGGTAAAACTGATAAACAGCGTCAACGTTTATCAGTATGCGCCGCTTTTGTTTCGATTTTGCGCCAGCGGCTGAATTGTCGGCTGAACGGTTTGGTAAATCGATTTAGTTGAGGTAGATATGGCGGTTGAGTGGAGACGACAGAGGGCGTTTTCTCAGATATTTATGCGTGGGGTCGGTGGAGACGATGGTGGTAAAGATGTTCGCTATTTTTGGTTCGATTTGGTAAATAGTGGACATATGTACCGCATGTAGGCTCACTGTGCGATAATTTGCGCAGCAATGAGTAAGGAGCCTCATATGAGTGATTTTGTCCTGACCTGTGAATCCGCCGCCGACCGAACCCGTGAGTTCTTTGCGTCGCGCAATATCCCTGTCGTGTGTTTTCATTACGAGATCGACGATGTTGTCTATACGGACGATCTGTATCAGTCGATTACGCCGGACAAGTTCTTTGCCCAGATTGCCGCGGGCGCCATGCCCAAAACGTCTCAGGTGAGCGTGGGTGAGTACGAGGAGTTTTGGGAGCCGTTTGTTGCCGAGGGTAAAGACGTGCTGCACCTGACGTTGTCGTCGGGTATTTCGGGCACGTATGGATCGGCCTGCGTTGCGGCGCAGATGCTCGCGGATCGCTATCCCCAGGGCGGCAAGGTGCGCGTCATCGATTCGCTGGCGGCGTCTTCGGGCTTTGGCCTGTTGCTGGAATATGCCGCCGACGTGCGCGATAGCGGGGCTTCACTCGACGAGACGGCTGCCTGGATCGAGGAGCACAAACTCAACCTGCACCACTGGTTCTTCTCGACCGATCTTTCGAGCTACCTACGAGGCGGTCGCATTTCGGCTGCGAGCGCGATCATCGGCACGGCGCTTAAGATTTGCCCGCTTATGACGGTCGATTGCGAAGGTAAGCTGTCGCCACGTGAGAAGATTCGCACTAAGAAGCGAGCGATTTCCGAGATGGCTAAGACCATGATGGCACACGTGCTGGACGGTGCGGATTATTCGGGTAAGTGCATCATGTCGCACTCGGCGTGCGGCGAGGATGCCGAGGCAGTTGCGGCGCTGATTGAGGAACAGGTTCCGCAGCTTAAAGGCAAGATTGAGATCAATGACATCGGTACTCTGATTGGCTCGCATACCGGACCTGGTACGGTGGCGCTCTTCTTTATGGGCGACAAGCGCGTGGATTAATTTGCCCCATCACATCGCTGCATGATTGTTCAAACGAAAACGGCCCGCCTCACGTTTGTGGGGCGGGCCTTGCTGTTACGATTAGCGTTTCTTTCCGCGGAAGAAAAAGCCGTGCAGTGACGGCTTGAGGCCGCGGTTGGCGCGATGCTCCTCGACGCGCTCGTGGATCGAAGCGACGCGCTCGATGACTTCGTCGGGAATCGGCACGTCGGGATTCATGTTCTCGACCTGGCTGACTTCGGCGGCGGCGACCTGGTCGATAATGGGCACATCGTCGCGCGAGATAACAGGTGTGGCGTCTTCCTTCATCTTGCGATAACGCTGCATCATGTCGGCCTGTAGCTGCTGGGCCGAAGGCGGCGTCCAGATGATGGCGTTGGCGCCGGCGGCGATGGTTTCGCGGATGCTCTCGGGCGTCTTGCCGCCCGGCGCGATAAGCGGCAGGTTGGGATAGTGCTCGCGCAGCTCGCGTAGGACCTGGGGCGTGTTCTTGCCGGCGGCGATGTTGAGAATCTTGGCTCCAGCGCGCACCTTGGCGTGGGCATCGTCGTCGCAGCGAACGACCGTGGCGATGACGGGGATGTCGGCGATGTTGGTGATGTGTTCGACCATCTCGGCAGTAGCGGGGGAGTTGACCACGCAGCCCGCCGCGCCCTGCATCTCGGAGACGGCTGCCATCTGCACGGAGCGCTTACCGGTCGTAGTTCCGCCGCCCACGCCTACGAAGACCGGGCACTCGGCGACGGTCAGCAGCGCTTGCGTAATGGCGGGCTGCGGCGTGAAAGGGTAGACCGCAAAGACGGCATCGGCGTTGGAGTTGCGGATAACCGCGACATCGGTGGTGTAGATGAGCGATTTGATGCGACGGCCGAAGAGCGTGAAGCCGCTGGCCTCCTCGATCTCGTCGGGCATGCGGAGGGCCGCCTTGCGCAAACGCCCGTCGATGGGCAGCGGCTCCATGGGGAGCAGTCCGTTGGGGGTCACGGCTACCTGGGGCTCGGTGAACTCGTCTGCGAGCTCGACCTCGGAGAAATCGACCGAGGCGACGATGTCCTCGTGAACCTCGGCGGGCACATCGATGGGAGCTTGGTCGTTTGTCGCGGCGGGCGTGTCGAAGGAGCTGGTGCCGACGAAGGCGTCGACGCGCTCGTTTAGATCGTTGAGGGTATCCATGGAGGCTCGATTCTATGTGATGACGGCCGGCGCTATGCAGCCGGAATTGCGAATGCTAAATCGTTTGACGAGTTGATTTTTCCCCGCCGCGCCATCCGTTAGACCGAAGGGCTGGCGAACGTGAAGGAGCTGTGGTGGCGGGTATCGAGGTGCTATCTTGAAAGCCCCGTTTAAAAGAGAGGTGACGCGGTATGGAATTGACGGCAATGTTTGGCTCGATTGGCCTGTGTGTGGCCGCAATCGTTGCCGCCGCGGTCATCTACTTTGTGGTCACGGCCATTAAGGGCAAAAGGGCCGAACGCAAAGAGCGCGCTATGCTTAAACAGCATCGCGACCAGCAGGGCAAACGCGCACAGAGATAGCTTGTTGAGTTTTGGATCCGTGCGCTAGCTGCGTTTTCGGATCAGGGCAATGTAGAAGCCCTCAAAGTCGCGGCTAGGCGGAATGGTGAGCGTGCCGGGTAGGCCGTTGGCGATGGCCGATACCTTACCCGCGGCAATGGCCTCGGTCAGGGCGTTGGACTCGATGCGCGGCTCCTCACCAGCTTCTTGGGCGCGGCGTGCTTCACTTTCGCTTGGCGTGCCGTCGAGGGGGATGAGCTCGCAGTCCATATGCTTGTCGAGGGCCTCTTGCAGGGCGTCCTCGTTTTCCTGCGGCAAGATCGAACAGGTGGAATAGACGAGCGTGCCGCCCGGTTTGAGGGCACCCATGGCGCGGTCCAGAAGCGCGCGCTGCGAGCGAGCGCACTTGCTCAGCAGCTGCTCGGTCAGGCCGCGCAGGCTTTTCTCGTTGCCGCTGATGACGGTGCCCGTGCCGGTGCAAGGGGCGTCGAGCAGGATGCGATCGAAGCGGAAGAACTCGTCGAGCTCGCGTGCGTCGATGCGCATGACGGGCACGTTTTTGGCACCTTGGCGGTGGAGGTTGGACTCAAGCTTTTCGGCGCGGGGAATGCTCATCTCGCAGGCCGTGAGGTGTGCCTGGCCCTGGGTGAGGGCGGCGATCTGCGTCGTCTTGCCGCCAGGGGCTGCGCACATGTCCAGGATGTCCTCGCCGGCCTGAGCGCCCAGGACCAACGGCGGCATCATGGACGACAGGCTCTGCAGATAGATTTTGCCGTCGCGGTAGATGTCGAGGTCCCACAGGTCGGAAACCTGGGCCTCGGGCAGGATAAAGGCATCCTGGTACCAGGTAACGGTTTGGTGCGCGATGCCGGCCTCGTCGAGTGCGGCAGCGATGTCTTCGGCGGTCGCCCTGAGCGTGTTGGCGCGTAGTGTGACTGGGCGTGTGGCCGCGGCGCCAAAGCCTTCGATCATGAGCTCGGCATCGGCGGGTGCATAGGCGCCGGCGACCGTGTCGACCATAAAGCGCGGCAGGTCGGCGGCGCAGGGAAGGGCGGCAAGCTGGTCGGAAAGCTCGGTAGCAGCAAACTGCCTGAGCTTGAGCTCGGCCTTGACCTGCTTTTTCTGCTTACGACGACGCGGTTTGGACATCCGTCTTTCCTTCCCATTCCATTAAAAGTAGTCAATTTGGGACGGGGCTATTTTAGCTGCCCGTCCGTTTCGGCAGGCGTTGCAGTTAAATTTGGGACGGGGTAGCTAAAATAGCCCCGTCCCAAATTGACTACTCTGCCTTGGCGTTGGCCTAGTACTGGCTCTCGTGCTTGCTAAAGAAGTCGAAGCGCGGGGGCAGCGGCTTTACGCGGTGCTCGCCGGGCTTCTCGCCCAGGCTCTCCACAAACTCGTCCGTGGAGGCAAAGATGTTGTCCCAGCTAAAGAAGGCGACCGGGTCGACGTCGAAGTACTCGCAGATGAGCTCGCAGCCGGCCGGGACGATGCCGTGCATGAGCACGGTCGCCACGCGCAGCTCGGTAAAGGCGTCGACCAGGGCCTGCGTCATGGCGGCGTTGGCCGGCTCGCCCTCGAGCTTGTTGGCGGCCTTGGAGGCATCGCTCCAGCGCTTGTTGGCGGCCTTGGAGGCATCGCTCCAGCGCTTGTTGGCGGCGCGCAGGTAGTCGTCGCACACGGCGAGCGCGCGGTGCGTCTCAAACTTGTACATGGCCTGCTCAAAGGCAAGGGCGGCCTGCTCGGCAGCCTCGACCACGGCAGCAGAGGCGGCGCCGGCCGGAATACAACCGTTGCGATAGGGGCTCTCGTCGCCCTCCTTGACGGCGACGCCGTAGAAGCAGCTGCGGGCCAGGCGGTTGAACACGCCGGTCAAAAGGGCGCTCTCCTTAAGAGCCGGGTCAATAACGCGCTTGTCGTCGCAGGCGCGCACCTCGTTGCCGTCCTTGTCCTTGCCGGTCACGCGCGTGTCATATGCCTTGGGGCTAAAGCTCACCGGCTTCTCGGACAGGCCGAGCGACAGCCAATGCGCGCGCATCTGCTCGCAGGTGTAGTGGTTGAGCAGGTCGTCTGCCGGCGGGGGAGGCGTCTGCGAGGACGAGCTGGCCTTTTTGCCCATGTAGAGCAGGTGGTAGCAGGCGCTGACGGTGCTCTGCGTGAGGTTCCAGCCCAGGGCCTCCCACATGGCGGTCTGCGCGATGCAGTAGAAGTAGATGTTGTCCTGGCCGATGAACTGGTAGATCTGCGCGTCGTCCGAGCACCACCAGTCACGCCAGTCGAGCGAGCTGTGCTGGTAGGTGGGTGCGGGTACCTGCGTGGAATCGGCGGCGGGCTCGCCCATGAGGGCGGCGTCCTGGGCGGCGACACCCTCTGTTACGCCGGCGGCCTTGGCATCGCGTGCGAGTACGGTGCGGGTGTAGCTGATGGGCGCCCACAGGCTCTCGGGCCAGCACCAGCAGGTGACGTCGGAAACGCCGTCGACCTCGGGCACCGGAACGCCCCAGTCGATGTTACCGGTGATGCGGAAGGGCACGAGCGCCTTGCCGCTGCGGAAGCGCACGCCGCCGTTGGCGAGCACCGCGTGGGCATCGTCGCGCTCCTTCCAGCTGGGGAAGGTGACGGTAAAGCTGCTCTTGTTGCCCTCGGGCTCCAGCACGGTGTGCTCGGGAAGCTGATCCTCGACGGCATCGAAGGCCTCGCGGAACTTGTTCTGGATGTAGAGCTGAGCCGGCAGCAGCCACTCCTCCATGGTCTTGGAGACCACGGAGCGAACCTGCGGGTTCTGGGCGAGCTTGTCGGTATAGGTCTTCATAAAGTCGAGGTAGGCCGGCAGGTCGAAGTAGAGGTTGTCGACCGGGCGCAGCTCGGGCACCTCGCCGGTGAGCTGGCTTTTGGGCGCGATGAGCTCCTCGGGCTCAAACTGGTGGCCCAGGTCGCACTCGTCGGCATAGGCCTTCTCGGACTTGCAGCCCTGGATGGGGCAGCGGCCGATCACCTGACGGCCGTTGAGGAACGTGCCGGCCTTGGCATCGTAGAACTGCAGCGTGGAGCGTTTGGAGATGGTGCCCTGCTCGTGCAGGCGCTCGATAATCTCGGCGGTAACCTCGTTGTGAATCTGCGCAGCCGGCTCAAGGCCCGAGCCGCCGTAGATGTCGCAGCTGATGTTGTAGTTGTTGAGGGTCGCGGCCTGGCGGGAGTGATTAGACTCGACATACTCGCCGATGGACTTGTCGTAGCCTTCGTTCTCCTTGAGCTTGCGGTAGCTCTCCATGATGGGCGAGCCGTAGCAGTCGGTGCCCGAGGTGAAGATGACGTTCTCGCGGCCCAGACGGTCGCGCAGGAAGCGGGCGAAGAAGTCGGCGGGGACAAAGACGCCGCCAACGTGGCCAAAGTGAAGGCCCTTGTTGCCATAGGGCTCGCCGGCGGTAACGATGGCGCGGCGAGGCCAGCTGGGACGGTCGTTCATGGAGTATTTGGATGCCATGGGACTCCTTCGCATATGGTGAGAGCGCAGTCGGGCGTGGGGCTCGGCGGCGCGGTGGTCAATTCGTGCATATCGTTCGACATTATCGCACATGCGGACGGGTACGTGGCAGGGGCGCTATCCTAAGATGCTATGAATGAGATTTCCAACATACATGCGTTTGAAGACGAGGATTTTCTGCACGCTTGCTTTGTGTGGGGGATGGCCGTGCTTGTGGTGTTTGCCGTGTGCCTGGTGCCGGTGTTTATGCTGCTGGGCGGGCCTGCAAACTTGGATGCGGCTGACGCGGGCGGCTGGATGGCCGTCTTGGGCTGGATGGTCGGCTTGACTGCGGTTCTGGCGGCTTCATTTGCCGTGCACGAGCTGGTGCACGGTGTGTTTTTTAAGCTGCTGGCGCCCGCGGGCGCGAAGGTGACCTTTGGGGCGAATCGCGAGACGGCGATGATCTATGCCTGTGCCGAAGGCGTTGTGTATTCGCGCCGGCGGTACATAGCGGTTTGCCTGGCGCCGACGGTTGTTGTGACGACAACGCTTGCCCTGGGGTTTGCGTTTTCGGGCTATCCGCTGCTGTGCTACTTGGCGGCCGGCTTGCATTTGTCGGGCTGTGTAGGCGACTGGTATTACGTGCGGACCATTTTGCGCGACCGCCGCATTGTCGCCTGCGAGGATACGTCTTTTGGCGTGCGCTTTTTTGGTCAGTAGTCTTTTTGGGACGGGGCTATTTTGACTACTTTTTGGAGATAGGTATTTTTGACTGCTTTACGTCAAAAGTAGTCAAAATAGCCCCGTCCCAAAAAGACTACTTATTGCGGGGAGGAGATGTTGATGAAGCCGTTGCTGCTGCATGCGTGCTGTGCACCATGCTCGCTTGAGCCGGTTCGCCTGCTGCGCGAGGAGGGGTTTGAGCCCACGATTTGCTGGACCAACCCCAATATTCAACCGCGCGATGAATGGCAGCGCCGCTTGGACGAGCTGCGCCGGTGGTGTGCCGATGGCGACATCGAGCTCATCGAGGCAGGTGAGGACCGCGATCGCTGGGAGACCGGCGTGGCACCGCTGGGTGCCGATCGGCCTCGTCGCTGTCGCGCGTGCTATGCCCTGCGCTTGGCCGAGGCGTGCCGCGTGGCCCAGGAGCGCGGGTTTGAGTTTGTGGGCACGACGCTCGCCGTCTCGCCGTACCAGCTGTTCGATACCTGCAATGACGTGCTTGAGCGCTTGGCGGCGGCACATGGGCTCACCCCGGTGATTCGCGATTTTCGCCCGTATTACCCCGAGGCGACACGCCGTTCGCGCGAGCTTGGCATGTATCGGCAGAACTACTGTGGTTGCCGCTTCTCGGCTGTCGAGGCGGCCATGGACCGCGCCCGCATCCGCGACGAGCGCAAAGCCGCCAAAAAGTAGTTCTTTTGAGCTGGCAGCCTGCTAGGATGTAGAGCGGACTTTAACTATATAAGGAGTATCCGACGTGTCTATGCGTACCGATGATTTTGACTACAACCTTCCTGAGGAACTGATTGCCCAGGCTCCTGCCGAGCCGCGCGACTCCTGCCGCCTGCTGGTGGTTGATCGCAAGGGCTCCCAGGCGGGAACGCCGCTGGAGCACGGCGGTACCGTTGAGCACCGCATCTTCCGCGACATCATCGACTATATCGAGCCGGGCGACGTGCTCGTCATCAACCAGACGCGTGTTATGCCGGCCCGTCTGATCGGTCGCAAGGCGGGCTCGGGCGGCGTGGTCGAGACGCTGCTACTCAAGCGCCGCGAGGATGTTGACCCGCTGGGCCACGTTTGGGAGTGCCTGGTCAAGCCGGGTAAGCGCCTGAAGCCCGGTGCTCAGATTGAGTATCGTGCGGGCGGCGCCCATGCGCCCGAAGGCGCGCCCGTGGTGCTGACGGCCGAGGTCGTCGACTTTGTCACTGATAGCCGCGGTGGCCGTCTGGTGCGCTTTGAGCCGGCCGGTTGCAATGCCGCCGGCGAGCCGCGCACGCTCGACGAGGCCATTCACGCCGCCGGTCACGTGCCGCTGCCGCCCTACATTACCGACTACGAGGGCGACCCCGAGAAGTACCAGACCGTCTACGCTATGAAGGAGGAGCACTCGGCTGCCGCTCCCACGGCGGGTCTGCACTTCACGCCCGAGCTCATGGCCGCCATCGAGGCCAAGGGTGCGAAGTTTGCCGCCGTCGAGCTCGAGGTGGGTATCGATACCTTCCGTCTGGTGGAGGAGGACGATCCCACGCAGCACGTGATGCACACGGAGCGCTATCACGTGTCGCAGGAGGTTGTCGACGCCGTGCATAAGGCGAAGGCCGAGGGACACCGCGTGATTGCTGTCGGTACCACCGCAGTGCGCTCGCTCGAAAGCGCCTTTGACGCGGACGCGCCGGTGTCCGATCCGGCCGTGACGGCGCGCTATTTTGAGGGCCGTGAGGACGGCGCCGACACGCTCGGCCGCGGTGACATCGTGGTGCGCGAGAACGCGACGACGCAGCTCTACCTCATGCCTGGCTCGACCTATCACGTGGTTGACGCGCTGATCACGAACTTCCACGTGCCGCGCTCCACGCTCATGATGCTCGTAAGCGCGCTTGCCTCCCGCGACCAGATCATGGATGCCTACGCCGCCGCCATCGAGGAGCGCTACCGCTTCTTCAGCTTTGGTGACGCCATGCTCATTTGTTAGTTACGCGGTTCTACGAACCGCGTAACTGCTCGACGCTGCGCGGGCCGCATTTGGACAATCTGACGTTCAACTTCAAGGGCGC
>UQSK01000054.1 GCA_900543605.1 uncultured Collinsella sp. | reverse complement strand
CTACACCTATTAAGTCGTCGGCAGCGTCAGATGTGTATAAGAGACAGGCTACGACTACGTCGCCAGCTGCGGTCCCGCTGTCATGATGAAGAAGGTCGCCGCCGCTGCCGCCGAGTCTGGTGCGTACTGCGAGGTGTCGCTCGAGCGCATGATGAGCTGCGGCTTTGGCGCCTGCAACACCTGCAATGTCGAGACGGTCGACGGTATGAAGGGCGCCTGCATGTGCGGCCCCGTGTTCGATGCTTCCAAGGTGGTGGTCTTCTAGTGGGTACCGTGAACATGGCCGTCGATTTCGGCGGCGTCAAGATGCAGAACCCCATCAACACCGCAGCCGGTACCTTTGGCTACGGCTGGCAGTTCCAGAACTTCTTTGATGTCTCCCAGCTGGGCGCCATCACCACCAAGGGTTGTGCTGCCGAGCCCTGGCCCGGCAACCCCGCGCCCCGCATGGCTGAGATCCCGGGCGGCATGATCAACTCCGTGGGCCTTCAGAACCCCGGCGTGGCTGCCTTTGCCCGTGAGTCCGGTCCGTGGCTCGAGCAGCTCTCCAAGGACGGTTGCCAGGTCATCTGCCAGGTCGCCGGTCACTCCGTCGAGGAGTTTGTCCGTGCGCTCGAGATGTATGTCGAGCTGTGCCCCTGGGCTGCCGGCTACGAGATCAACGTGAGCTGCCCCAATATCGCCGCCGGCGGTGCCGCCATGGGCTCCTCGCCCGAGGGCGCCTCTGCCGTTATGGCTGCCTGCCGTAAGGTGACCGATAAGCCGCTGTTCGTAAAGATGGCTCCGGTTAACGTCGCCGAGATTGCGAAGGCTCTCGAGGCCGCCGGCGCCGACGGCCTTTCGGTCATCAACTCTATCCAGGGCATGGCCATCGACGTTCACACCCGCAAGTCCCGCGTGGCCAAGCCCAAGGGCGGCCTTTCGGGCCCGCTGTGCCACCACATCGCCGTGCGCATGGTCTGGGAGGTCGCTCAGGCCGTCGATATCCCCATCAACGGTGTCGGTGGCGTCATGACGGGCGAAGATGCGGCCGAGTTTATCCTGGCCGGCGCCACCTGCGTGTCGGTCGGCATGGCCAACTTTGTCGATCCGTGCGCTTCGCTCAAGATCGCGCGCGAGCTCGAGGCCTGGGCGGAGTCCCAGGGCGTGAAGGACATCAACGAGCTGGTAGGTGCTTTCGAATGCTAGAGACCGATGCCCGCGACCGCGTTATCGTCGCCCTCGACTGTGACCGTGAGCGTGCGCTCGAGCTCGCCCACGAGCTTTCTGGTCACGCCGCTTGGCTTAAGGTTGGCATGACGCTCTATTACGCCGAGGGCCCCGAGATCGTCAAGACGTTCAAGGACTTGGGCTTTAAGGTCTTCCTCGATCTCAAGTTCCATGACATTCCGCATCAGGTGCGCGGTGCCGCCCGTTCTGCCTCGCTTGCCGGCGCCGACCTGCTTTCGGTCCACGGTCTGGGCTCAGGTGCTATGCTCGCTGCGTGCCGTGAGGGTGCCGAGGAGGCGCGCGAGGACCGCGCCAAGCTCGTTGCCATCACCGTGCTCACGAGCATGAATCAGGATTCGCTGGCCGAGATCGGCGTCGTCTCGCCCGTGGCCGAGGAGGCTGCCCGCCTGGCAAAGCTTGCCCAGGCCAACGGCATCGACGGCATCGTGTGCTCGCCGATGGAGGCCCATGACATGCGCGAGCTGCTCGGCCCCGACGCGCTGATCGTGACTCCGGGCGTGCGTCCGGTTGGCGCCGCCTTGGGCGATCAATCCCGCGTGGCGACGCCCTCCCAGGCTATCGAGCGCGGTGCGAGCCACATCGTGGTGGGCCGACCCATCACCGGTGCCGACGACCCGGTTGCCGCATTTGACGCCATCGTTGCCGAGCTGGTCGAAAACGTCGCCTAAAAGATTCCCTCAAGTCACCACTTTTGGGTCTCATTAGCACAAATTAGCCCCTGTGCCTGCGAAAACTTTCCCATCCTTTGTGTGGAATCGCAGGTCAGGGGCTTAACTTTGACCTCCGTATATTGCACTTTTCGCAGGTATCGTCTAACCTATGGAGCCGTCGATTGGGCATTTAGTGCGTTTGACGTGCTAAAATTCCAATTATTGCATCAGATATAACCCAACTATTTGGAGGTTCGAATGGCACTCCCTCAGCTTACCGACGAGCAGCGCAAGCAGGCTCTTGAGAAGGCTGCCGCCGCACGTCACGCTCGCGCTGAGCTTCGCGAGCAGATCAAGAAGGGCGATAAGTCCCTCGAGTCCGTGCTCAACTCCGATGACCCCATCGCTTCCCGCATGAAGGTTTCCACCCTCATCGAGTCTCTGCCCGGTTATGGCAAGGCCAAGGCCGCCAAGATCATGGAGGAGCTCGGCATCTCCGCTACCCGTCGCGTCCAGGGCCTCGGTGTCCGTCAGCGCGAGCAGCTTCTCGAGCAGCTGACCAAATAAGTGAGCGCTCAGGATTCAAAGCTCTTTGTGATTTCTGGACCGTCAGGTGCAGGCAAGGGCACGCTCGTCACTCGTGTGCGCGAGCGTCGCTCGAACCTGGGCCTGACGGTTTCGGCTACCACGCGAGCACCACGCAAAGGTGAGGTCGACGGCGTCAACTACTTTTTCCTGACGCACGAGGAGTTCGACCGCCGCGTGGCAAACGGTGAGTTTGTTGAGTGGGCTGAGGTCCACGGCAACTGCTACGGCACGTTGGTGAGCGAGGTCACATCCAAGCTCGCCTCTGGCTCGTCTCTGATCTTGGAGATTGATGTCCAGGGCGCCCTGCAGGTCAAGGAGCGTTTCCCCGAGGCCGTGTTGATCTTTATCAAGCCGCCTTCGCTCGAGGTGCTTCGCGATCGCCTGGTCGGTCGCGGTACCGAGACGCCCGAGACGATTGAGCTGCGTATGGCAAACGCCGCCGATGAACTTGCCCTTGCCGACCGCTACGACGACGTCGTGGTGAATGACGATCTCGACCGCGCGACCGATGAGCTCGTTCGCGTTCTCGATATGCATGAAAGGATCTGAGGTCCGTGTCCGTTGTAAAGCCTTGCATTGACGATCTTCTGGAGAAGACCGATCACAACCGCTTCCTGCTCGCCTCGCTTGCCTCTAAGCGCGCCTGCGACATTAACAGCATGCTGCGTGGCCAGCACAACCGTGTGCTCGCCGTCCAGGATGTCGACGACATCACCATTGCGCTCTCCGGCGCCGATACCATCTCGATGGCTATGGACGAGATTGTCGACGGCGATATCTCCTACGACGAGGCCCGTTACGAGAAGGCGCTCGGCCACAAGGTTGCTGAAGCCTAAATGGCAGCCCGCGTCTGCCTGGTCCACTATCACGAGGTTGGACTGAAGGGCAAGAACCGCGCACATTTTGAGCATATCCTCATGGATAACATCAAGGCGGCCTTGGCCGCCTTTTCCGTGAATGCCGTGTCTCGAATTTCCGGTTATATCCTCGTGACCTTTAACGAGCATCAGGCCGACGAGGCGGCGCGCGTCATTCGCACCGTCCCCGGCGTTGCCCGCGTGTCCCTGGCATATCACACGAACCGCGACCCGCAGGAGTACTGCGCCGCCGCCGTGAAGGCGCTGCGCGAGTTTGGTCCCTTCGAGTCGTTTAAGGTTCACGCCAAGCGCTCGAACACCGACTATGAGCTCACCTCGATTGATATCAATCAGCAGGTAGGCGAGGTGCTGTGCGAGGCGTTTCCCGATAAAAAGGTCCAGATGCACGACCCCGACGCGACGGTGCACGTGCTGGTGGTCCAGGGTAGCGTCTATGTGTATGCGCGCTCTGAGCGCGGTGTGGGTGGCCTTCCGGTGGGGTCTGCCGGCAAGGTCGTGACGCTGCTGTCGTCGGGTATCGATTCCCCGGTGGCGACCTGGATGCTCGCGCGTCGCGGCGCGGTGTGCGTGCCGGTACATTTCTCCGGTCGTCCGCAGACGCCCGATACGAGCGAGTATTTGGTGCAGGACATCATCCGTGCGCTTGAGCCGGGTGTCCAGATCGGCCGCCTGTATGTGGTGCCGTTTGGCGACTGCCAGCGTGAGATTTCGGTCACCTGCCCCAGCAACCTGCGTGTGATCATGTATCGCCGCATTATGTATTCGGTTGCCGAGCGCATCGCGCATATCGAGGGCGCCAAGGCCATTGTGACGGGCGAGTCGCTTGGTCAGGTTGCCTCCCAGACGCTTGAGAACATCATGGCCGTCAGCGAGGCCGTGAAGATTCCCGTGTTCCGTCCGCTCATTGGTTCTGATAAGCAGGAGATCATCGCGCGTGCCCAGGAGATCGGCACGTTTGATATCTCGACCGAGGCTGCTCCCGATTGCTGCACGCTGTTTATGCCGCGCCGTCCCGAGACGCACGCTAAACTCGATGCCGTGCATGAGGCGTGGGAGCTGTTCGATCACGAGGAGATGATTGAGCGTTTGCTCAAACAGACCGAGTATATCGACTTCGAGAGCAACACGTATAAGGCCCCTAAGACCTTAAAACGCAAACATTCCGAGCTCGCTCCACGTGAGATTTACCAAGATCACGAATAATATTGTGTATAGACCGGCGGTGATTTTGCATCGTCGGTCTTTTTCTATCTGGGCATTAGGCGACAAACGGTTCATCTGTCGACGTCTGCCTGAATAAATGGACATTTTTCCGCAAGGTTTTGGTCAGCTTTTGGTTTGACCGTGAAAACTGGTGCGGGCGTGCGGAGGCTGCGGCGCTCGTTTCCTGACACGATGGTGTTGGGAGGTGTTTGCTATGGCGCAGCGCGAGCAACACGAACGGGTTAAACGGATGGACCGCTGGGCGGGCAAGCTGCTTGGTCATAAGGCGGTGGTCGTGGCGATTCTGGTTGTCATTGCCGCCGCGAGCGGCTTGGCGATGGCAAGTTTTGGTGGCCACTCTAGCGGCGTGTCGTTTGAGCGTAGTGATGAGGCGGGCACCTCGAATGTGCGCGGGGCCGGGGATGCGTCTCCTGATGATGCCGATGAGTCGTCTGCCAAGAGCTCTTCTGCTGCCGAGGTGTACGTTGATGTGGATGGCGCCGTTGTGAGGCCTGGCGTGTACCGGTTCAAAGATGGAGCACGGGTATCCCAGGCGATCGATGCCGCCGGAGGGCTTACGGCCGAGGCGGATGTGACAGGGCTTAATCGTGCGTCCAAGGTCACAGATGGTCAAAAGATCTATGTGCCGACGGTAGGGGAGCAACAGGCGGCTGCGGCGGTCGGTGGGGCCGAAAGCGGTGCTGCCACGACTCCTAGTGCGGGGTCTTCGTCGGGGCTCGTGAACATCAATACGGCAAGTGCGGCGGAGCTGCAGACGCTTTCGGGCATCGGGCCTTCTATGGCCCAGTCAATTATCGACGAACGGACGCAAAACGGGGCCTTTGCCTCGGTTGATGACCTTATGCGCGTATCGGGGATCGGTGAGAAGAAGCTCGCCAAAATCAAAGATTGCATCTGCGTATGAGTGCGACCGAGCGCGAGCATGTGATGCCACCGCGGCCCTTGATGCCGTGGACGATGGTCCTTTGTGCCGGTTTGTGTGCGAGCTGTGGCTTGGTGCTTAACGTGGCAGCCGATGTGCTGCTGGGAGAGCGGGCAGCGCCCGTTATATTGCTTATGGCCATTCCCGTTGCGGCTGCGGCGTGCATCGTATTGGCTCGGTCCTGCATACGTCTTGTGCGATGGAAGCGATGGCTGTGTGCCGCGGCTCTCGGCCTCGTGGCGGGGGCGGTCGTGTCCGCTGGTTGGGCGATAGGGGCGCTGCGCGCTTCGAGGGCATTGGATAATCGGGCTGCGAGCAGTCTCGAATTTTATGTGCAGGCCGATCCGTCCATCAATGACGGTTCGTACTCCTATACCTGCGATGCGTATGCGGGCGAAAAGCGCTTGGGTCAGGTACGGCTGTCGTGTGATCATGAACTCGACGCCGGTTCGCATATACGTGCTATCGGTCGAATTTCGCGGTTTGAGAATGATGCTTATGGGCGCTCACGCGTGCTTCGGGGCGAGCTTCGAAAGGTTAAAGTCGTCCGGTTGGTATCGGTCGACGAGGGCTCTCCAGGGCCGTTGCTTCGGCTACGAAACGAGCTCCTTGCCGTTATCGCGCCCGCGACCGATTCGGCGTGCTCGCTCATTGCCGGCGTTGTCTGCGGACGCTCGTCCGAGCTGCGTGCCCAGCCGGCGGGCGATTGGTTTTCGGTAACGGGCACCGCACATCTTATCGCCGTTTCGGGCAGTCATCTTGCCATTGTGGGGTTTGTGATTGAGAGCGCCCTGCAAAAGACGCATCTCTCTCGTGGGCTGCAGCGGGGGTTGCTGGTTCTGGCCCTTGCTGCCTATTCCGTCTTTACGGGCGCCTCGCCCTCGGCCGTGCGCGCGTGCTGTATGGTGGCGGTGACGCTTGTCGCCAACGGCGCCGGACGTCGTCGGCATGGCCTCTCGGCTCTATTTTTGACCATGGCAATTTTTGTGTTGCTGCGGCCGACGGTATTGTTCGAAATGGGTTTTCAGCTTTCGTGCGCCAGTGTTTTTGCCATCCTTTGTTTTTGCCCCTACGCCACCTACGCCTTGGGCGAGCTGGGTGTGCCATCGGGCGTCGCCAGTATTTTGTCTGTCACGCTGTGCTCGCAGCTGGCGACACTTCCCGTTACGATTCCCGCATTTGAGACGTTTTCGCTCATTGCCCCGCTCGCAAATGCCGTGATCGGTCCGGTGATAAGCGTGCTGCTCGCTATATCGATTGTGCTGGTGCCCTGCTCGCTTGTGCCGCTGTTGCGTCACGGGGCGCTCGTGGTGCCCATGATTGTCGCTCGCTGCGCCCTGTTCTTTGAGCAGCTCTTTGCTGCCGTTCCGGGCGCATCCGTAAGCGTGCCGCCCGGTACACCCTTGGTATACGTGGTGCCGTTTGCGCTGGCCGTCCTCTTGGTCTGGTGGCCACGCCCCTGTGCACGGCCCATGGCAGTGGGGCTGTTGTGTTTGATGCTTGCAGCGGGTGTTCCGTATGTCTATTGGGATCGATGCGCACCGCCTTCGGTAACGGTCCTCGATGTTGGCCAGGCCGATGCGATTCTGGTTCGTCAGGGTGGCACCGTAGCGCTCGTCGACTGTGGGCTCGATGAGCGCGTGGTGTCGGCGTTGGTTCGCAACAATGTCCACCATATCGACGCCGTCTTCGTGACGCATTGGGACGAAGACCATTGGGGTGGTCTTCCCGATGTGCTCGATCAGTTTTCGGTTGGAACCATTGCGGTCGCGGCCGATGCGCTAGAAGGCGCGCCTGCTGAGGTTCTGAATCGCCCCGGCGTTACGTATCGGCAGGTGGCCCGCGGAGACACGGTCGATATCGGCGCATTTCGGGCTCGTGTGATGTGGCCGTTTGACACGGTGGATGGCGAGGGCAATGAGGACTCGCTTGTCTTGCTGCTCTCCTATGCTAGGGAAGGCAAGAGCCTGCGCGTGCTCCTCACCGGTGATGCCGAGCTCGATCAGAAGCGCGAGTTTGTGCAGGCGGTGGGCGATATCGATGTGCTCAAGCTGGGGCATCACGGTTCAAAAGTTTCCGTCGACACTGACCTACTGGAAACGCTTAAGCCCGAGCTCTCTATCGCGAGTGCGGGCGAGGGCAACCGCTACGGCCATCCATCCGATGCCTGCATCGATGCCGTTCGCGATGCGGGTGGCGCGTTCGCATGCACCATCGAACAGGGAGATATCACTGTCTCGCCGACTGCAACCGGTTTTGCCATGCGATGTCAGCGACCTTGATGCTGCCGTTGGCGTTGGACCAACCCGTGGGATAGAATGACACGGTACGAGCACGAGAGCCTGCGGGAGGGGAGCGCGATGTCCGAAACCGGTCTTTTGCCGGCGTATCTGATCGTCGGTACCGACGGAGTCAAACGCGACCACGCCGTCTCGCGTATGAAGGCTCGTCTGGAAAAGACGGGCATGGTCGAGTTCAACCTCGACGAGCGCGATATGACCAAAGACCCCGATATCGAGTCGATTATCGGTTCGCTCAACACCTTTCCCATGGGCAGCGAGTTTCGCCTGGTAATCCTTGACGGTTGCTCAAAACTCGTCAAAGCGATCTCCGAGCCGCTTGTTGAGTATCTGGCGAGTCCCAGCCCCACGACGGTTTGCCTCATCATCGCCGATTCGCTTGCCAAGAACACGCGCCTGTACAAGGCAATCGCCAAGATCGACAAGAAGGCCGTGATCGACTGTTCGGGCACCAAGCGCTGGGAGCTCCCGCGCCGCGTGCAGCAGATGGCGACGCAGCACGGAAAGTCCATCTCGACGGCGGCCGCCGAGGAGCTCGTTTCGCGCTCGGGTGAGAACACTCGCATGCTCGATAACGACTTGGCCAAGCTTGCCCAGATGGTCGAGGCGCCGCTAATTGAGCTTGCCGATGTGGAACGCTGGATCGTGCGCACGGCCGAAGTCCAGCCCTGGGATTTTCTCAACGCGGTCTCGGCTCGTGATATGCGCCGCTCGCTTGAGCTCTTTGGGCTGCTACCCACCAAGAGCTATGTGTGGACCTACACGCTGCTGTGCGGACGCATTCGCGAGCTTATCGTCGCCAAGGCACTCGATGCGCGTGGACAGGGCCGCGAGCTTGCCGCGACGCTCAAGCTCCAGTCTTGGCAGGTCAAGAATCACCTGACCTGGGCGCGTCGTTTTTCGATGACCGAGCTCGTTGCCGCGCTCGAGGGCGCGGTCGATGTGGAGCTCGCATTGAAGGGTTCGGCCGATTCCCAGACCGCGCTTTTGCTCTGGATTACGAACATCTTGAGAAAATCGTGATGATACCTGCCTATTTGACAAATTCGTTCTATCCCTTTGAGGGGGAGCGTGCTATAGTAGGCGCTTGCATGACCTCACCGTGTCTCAGAGGTGTCATACATTTTTTGCAAGGAACTCGAAAGGAACTCCAGAAGTGGCAAACATCAAGTCTCAGAAGAAGCGTATCCGCACCAATGAGGCAGCTCGCATGCGTAACAAGGCTGTCAAGTCCGAGCTCAAGACGCTGACCAAGCACGTCCAGTCCGCCGTCGCCGAGGGCGACGCCGAGAAGGCCCAGGCTGCCCTCAAGACCGTCACCAAGCGTCTCGACATGGCTGCCGCCAAGCATGTTATCCACAAGAACCAGGCTTCCAACCGCAAGTCCGGTCTTGCCAAGCTCGTGAACAGCATCAACGCCTAAGTTGTAAATTTCACACCACACAGATTACGCGCATAAATGGAGCCTGTTTTATGGAACAGGCTCCATTTTTTGTACCGCTCGGGTAAGATAGTCCGCATGGATACTTCAATTGACATTTCCCACATCCGCAACTTCTCGATCGTTGCGCACATCGACCATGGCAAGTCCACGATCAGTGACCGCATCCTCGAGCTCACCCATACCGTCGACGAGCGCGACATGGAGTCGCAGCTGCTCGATACCATGGATATCGAGCGCGAGCGTGGCATCACGATCAAGTCCAATGCCGTTCGTGTCTCCTATGACGCCGACGATGGCGAGACGTATCAGTTCAACCTGATCGATACGCCGGGCCACGTGGACTTTACCTATGAGGTCTCGCGTTCGCTTGCCGCCTGCGAGGGTGCGGTGCTTGTCGTCGACGCCACGCAGGGCGTCGAGGCGCAGACCGTCTCCAACGCGACGCTCGCCATGAACGCCAACTTGGATATCGTGCCCGCCATCAATAAGATCGACCTGTCT
>UQSK01000053.1 GCA_900543605.1 uncultured Collinsella sp. | reverse complement strand
CGAGATTACTACGCGTCTCGTGGGCTCGGAGATGTGTATAAGAGACAGCTCGTCGGGCTGATTGTCCTCGGCCTCGTCGCCAAAGACATCGCTGTTTTGGAACGCAGACGGCTCGGGTTGGTCAGCGGCTTCTTCGGTTGTCGACTTGGGCGCTTCGTTGAGCTCCACAGTGGCTTCCTGCTCGGATATGACTTCGGAATCGGTCGTGGCGGCGATTTCGGTTTCGGCTTCTGCCGTTACCTCAATAGCGACTTCGATCTCTGTCTCGGGCTCGGGTTCCGGCGCGGCTTCAACCATGGCTTCGGGCTCGGGACGCTTAACGTGCTTGGGGCGCACGGCCTTGAGGTCCTTCTCACCGCGCTTTTTCTTTTTGTAGGACTGCTTGGCGCCCTTGGCGGTCTTGGGCTTGTCCTCGCCCTTGGCAAGCGCGGCATCCCAGGCCTCGTTGGCGATGACCGTGGCATACAGGCGGCCGCCTTTAAAGACGGTCAGCTTAATGCAGTCGTCGAGCTCCTCGAGCAGCTCGCGCGTGGACTCGAAGCCCAGGTCATAAGCGGTCATGTCGCCAGCGGCGAGCGCCTCCTCGACCTGTGTCATAAACGTTTGCTTGCCGCACCCAATCGCGTCGCGCAGCAGGCGATACAGATAGATGTGGTTGCCCAGCGAAAGCGTGGGCCTAACTATTGTCTTGCTCATGGCAAATCTCCTCTTTACACATGTAAAGCATCTTACCATCGCATGGCGTTCGCCATGGCGGCGCCCAAGGCAAACGGGCGCGAACCGCTTTCGATTCGCGCCCGTTGTATAGGTCGGTTATCTATGAGAGGCAAACGTGCTTAGTTGCCCGATGCCGTGCCTTGGCTCGAGTTGTCAGATGCCGTGCCGGAAGCGGTTCCGCTCGAGCTGTTGGTGTTGTTACTGTCTGCCGTGCCCGTTCCCGACGTGGTGTCGCTCGTCTGGCCTCCCGTGTTCGGCTGTGAACCGTCAGTCGTTTGGCTTGAGTCGGTCGTGCCGGACGGCGTGCCACTGTTGGCCGTAGAGGAATCGGTGCCCTGCGATTGGTTTTGGGTGTTCGAGGACGAATTGGCAGAGGTAGGACTGTCTTGCGTGTCGTCCGTCTGTGCCTGCTGATCTTGCGACTGGGTGTTGCCATTTGCATCGCTCTCGGTCGTGCGCGACGACAGGATTGGCTCGGGACGCTCGCCCAGACCCTCACCGGCAGTGGTGATAAGGATGGCGCCGGCGCAGGCGATGACCGCGACGATGGCGATGGCGATCGAGAAGACGATGACCTTCTTTTGTGTCTGGCTGCGCTCTGCCGCCGCTTTGGCGCGCAGGCTGTTGGGGGCGACGCGCGCCGTGGTCGCGCGTCCCGCAACCTGGCGCATCTCCTGCGTGGTTGCGGCGCCACCTAGGTGCTCCTCGACATTGGGCTCAACGGGCTCGTAGGCGCCGGTAGGGTAGTCAACAGCGGCATGCGTGCCCTTGATTGCTTCGGCGCTGGCGGAGATAAAGTGGCGATAGACCTGCGAGGACACAACGGTGATGACTGAGCTCACAGCGGCACCAATCACCGAGCCGGCAATGCCGATCTTTGAAGCAAGCGCCACGCTCGTGGCGGCAGCTGCGGCGCCGGCGATGATCTGGGGAATGGAAATGTCGTCGAACAGGCCCTTTTTGGGCGCGATGGCCATGGTCTGGCCGATGGAATGGTTCTCGTGCACGCCGTTGTTGAGCGATGCCGGCGTCATGACGCGCGTGCGCGGCGCGTCGGTGTACTTGGTTGTCATACGGGGTCCTCCCGGTGTAAATCTGCTTCGTTTCGTGTAGCCATCAGGGTACCCACCAGATGTGAATCGTACGTGACATTTAACAGATACCATCAACTCATCAATAGCTCACCAAGTTGGTGGGATGTGGTTCCACCCGGTGGTTGAACTACAATAGGGCTTGCTAATTGTGTTGAATAGCGTCTACGCACGGGAGCATTCTTATGAATCTTCACCTTTCTCAGTCTGATGGCTTTTTGCGTGTGGCGGCGGCGTCGCCGCAGATTCGCGTGGCCGATGTCGAGGGCAATGCCGAGGTTGCGCTGGCGGCTGTTCGCGAGGCTACCGAGCGCGGCGTTCGCGCGCTGGTGCTGCCCGAGCTTAACCTGACCGGCTATACCGCGGCTGACCTGTTCCATAACCGCACGCTGCTGCATGCCTGCGAAGCAGCACTGGTGCACATACTCGATGAAACCCGTGAGCTGCCGATCGTCTTTACCGTTGGCTTGCCCGTTGCGGTGGCTGAAAATATCTACAACTGCGCGGCCGTGTGCTGTGCGGGCGAGCTTTTGGGCCTCACGGCCAAGAAGTATCTGCCCAACTATGGCGAGTTCTATGAGCGTCGCTGGTTTGTTCCGGCGCCTGCGGATCCCGTGTGGGTTGAATTTGCCGGTCAGGGTCCGGTTCCGCTGGGTTCGGGGCTTATCTACCGTTGCTGTGATGAGGGTGCCGAGGATATGGTGCTGGGCGTTGAGGTCTGTGAGGACCTGTGGGTGCCGGCGCCGCCTTCGACCGAGATGGCGCTTGCCGGTGCGACGGTGATTCTCAACCCGTCGGCTTCGGACGAAATCATCGGTAAGGCAGACTATCGCCGCAGCCTTATCTCCAATCAGAGCGCACGCCTGTACTGTGCCTATGCCTATGCAGACGCGAGCGAGGGCGAGTCCACGACCGATATGGTCTTTGCGGGCGAGAACCTCGTCTACGAAAACGGCTCGAAGCTCGCCGCGACCAAACTGCTTACCTGCGATATGGCCGTCGCCGATGTCGATCTTGACCGTCTGGTTGCCGAGCGCCGTCGCTCGACGACGTGGACGCGCGCGGACGATGCGCCGGAGGCCACGACCGTTGAGTTTTCGTTTGAGGGCGTGCTGGCCAAAGAGCCTGTCCTGCGCGATGCCTGCGATATCGACCGCGTTTTCCCGCGCGCGCCCTTTGTGCCGGCCGACCATGGCGACCTGGCCGAGCGTTGCGAGACGATCCTCGATCTGCAGACTGCGGGCCTCAAGACCCGCCTTGCCCACACGGGTACCAAGGTTGCGGTTATCGGCCTTTCGGGCGGCTTGGACTCCACGCTAGCGCTGCTTGTGACCGTGCGTGCCTTCGATGCACTGGGGCTGCCGCGCACTGGTATCACAGCCGTGTCCATGCCCGGCTTCGGCACGACGCATCGCACCAAGTCTAATGCCGAGTCGCTCGCTCGCGACCTGGGTGTGAGCTTCCGCGAGGTTTCGATCCACGCGGCTGTGGAGCAGCACTTCAAGGACATTGAGCACGATCCGGCCGTGCAGGACGTGACCTACGAGAACAGCCAGGCGCGCGAGCGTACGCAGATTCTGATGGATCTGGCCAACCAGGCTGGCGGTTTTGTCATTGGCACGGGCGACCTGTCGGAGCTGGCGCTCGGCTGGGCTACCTATAACGGCGACCACATGAGCATGTACGCCGTCAACGCGAGCGTGCCCAAGACGCTTGTGCGCCATCTGGTGCGCTATGCGGCCGATGTCTTTGGCGGGCGTATTGCCGAGGTCTTGCTCGACATCCTCGATACGCCGGTGTCCCCCGAGCTTCTGCCGCCCACGGGCGACGGCGAGATTGCGCAGAAGACTGAGGATTTGGTGGGCCCGTACGAGCTGCACGACTACTTCCTCTACTACCTGCTGCGTTTTGGCTTTGAGCCGGGCAAGATCTACCGCATGGCGCTCAAGAGTTTCGAGGGCGTCTACGACGCCAAGATCGTCCACACGTGGCTGCGTACGTTCTATCGTCGCTTCTTTGCCCAGCAGTTTAAGCGCAGCTGCCTGCCCGATGGTCCCAAGGTGGGCTCGGTGACGCTCAGCCCGCGCGGCGATTGGCGTATGCCGAGTGACGCTAGCTCGCGTCTGTGGCTTGCGCAGATCGACGCGCTCAATCCAGTTGACTAAGGTTGGCTAAATTGAACCAATACGGGGGTTGCAAGCGTTACACTTTTGCAATCTGATGGCCCGTATCGCGCGGCGCTCTTGTCGGAGCGCCGCGTTTTTCATATCGAAAGGTGGCACCATGCAGGCATCGCAGCGTCTCGACCGCTTTGGCGCGGAGGTCTTCGCCTCGCTCAACAACAAGCTTCTCGCGCTGAAGGCTCAGGGCAAGACCATTTACAACATGAGCGTGGGCACGCCCGACTTTAAGCCGTACGACCATGTGGTCGAGGCGCTCACGCGGGCAGCCCAAGATCCCGAGATGTGGAAGTATGCCCTGCGCGACCTGCCCGAACTCAAGCAGGCCGTGTGCGATTACTATGAGCGTCGCTTTGGCGTTTCGGACATTACGCCGTCTATGGTGCAGTCGTGCAACGGCACGCAGGAGGGCGTGGGCCATTTGGGACTGGCCCTGCTCGATCCGGGTGACACCATTCTGGTTCCCGATCCGTGCTACCCGGTCTTTGAGGCGGGTGCCAAGATCGCCGATGCCAAGCTCGAATACTATCCGTTGGTTGCCGAGCACAATTACCTGCCCTATGTGGCGGCCATCGATCCCGAGGTGGCCGATCGTGCCAAGTATATGATCGTGTCGCTGCCCGCGAACCCGGTCGGCTCGGTGGGCACGCCCGAGGTCTACGAGGAGATTATCGCCTTTGCCCGCGAGCATGATTTGTTGATCGTTCATGACAACGCGTACTCCGACATCGTGTTCGACGGCGAGCCGTGCGGCAGCTTCTTGCAGTATCCCGGTGCGCTCGAGGTGGGCGTGGAGTTCTTCTCGCTTTCCAAGTCGTTTAACGTCACCGGTGCCCGCATCGGCTTTTTGGTCGGTCGCGAGGATGTGGTCTCGGCCTTTGCCAAGCTGCGCGGCCAGATCGACTTTGGTATGTTCTTCCCGATCCAGAAGGCTGCTATCGCCTGCCTGAACGGTCCGCGCGATGAGGTCGAGGCGCAGCGTCTGAAGTACCAGGAGCGCCGCGATGCCCTGTGCGACGGTCTTGAGGGTCTGGGCTGGGAGCGTCCCAACGCGCATGGCTCTATGTTTGTGTGGGCCAAGCTTCCCGGTGGTCGCACCGATTCCATGGCGTTTTGCGAGGAGCTTATGGAGAAGGCCGGCGTTGTGGTGACGCCGGGCGCGAGCTTTGGCCCTTCGGGCGAGGGGCACGTGCGTATGGCACTGGTCCTGCCGCCCGATCAGATCGCTTTGGCTGTCGAGGCCATTCGCGAGGCGGGCCTGTATTAGAAACCTATTTCGACTCGTCAATAGCTCGAAACCGATTTCGTGCAGTTATTTTACGAATTCTGCAAACAATTTCGGTAAACGGTCGATTTTTGGCTGCGAATAGGAGCATAATCAAAGTCCCGATTGGATGTATTGGGATTACGACAAGCCGCTCGGGTCGTTCCCGGGCGGCTTGTTTGTGGAGAGAGATGGGAGTTTCTAATGGTTAACGAGAAGAAGGTCGCTATTGTCGGCTGCGGTTTCGTCGGTTCGTCTTCGGCGTTCGCACTGATGCAGAGTGGTCTGTTCTCCGAGATGGTCCTCATCGACGTGGACAAGAACCGCGCCGAGGGTGAGGCTCTGGATATCGCGCACGGCATGACGTTTGCCGAGCCGATGAAGATCTACGCCGGCGATTATTCCGATGTCGCCGACGCCGCCATGATCGTCGTCACCGCTGGCGCTGCCCAGAAGCCCGGTGAGACCCGCCTGGACCTGGTCAACAAGAACGTAAACATCTTTAAGTCCATTATCCCCGAGATTAAGAAGTCCGGCTTCGACGGCATTCTGCTCATCGTCTCCAACCCGGTTGATGTTCTGACCTATGCTGCCATCAAGATGTCCGGCCTGCCCGAGGGCCATGTCATCGGCTCCGGCACCGTGCTCGACACTGGCCGTCTGCAGCAGATGCTTGGTGCTCACGTCGAGGTTGACCCGCGCGATGTCCAGGCCTATGTCATGGGCGAGCACGGTGACTCCGAGTTTGTCGCTTGGTCCAGCGCTCAGGTTGCTGGCGTTCCGCTGAACACCTTCTGCGAGCTTCACGGCCACCTGGAGCATGAGGCTGCCGAGAAGCGCATCGCCGAGGACGTCAAGAACTCCGCCTACACCATCATCGAGAAGAAGCACGCCACCTACTACGGCGTCGCCATGGCCGTCAAGCGCATCTGCACCGCTGTCATGCGCGATGAGCAGACCGTTCTGCCCGTTTCCTCGCTCATGGTGGGCGAGTATGGCCTGTCCGATCTGGCCATCTCCATGCCGACCGTCGTCGGCCGCGATGGCGTTGTCTGCCGCGTCCCCGTGCCGCTGAACGATGACGAGCAGCATGAGCTCACCGCCTCCGCAAAGGCCCTCAAGGACATCATCGACAGCGTCGACTTCTCCTGCTAAATCAAGCTCTTTTGGGCAACAGGCTACAATGAAAGGCGTCCGGGCCACACGGTCCGGGCGCCTTTTTGGTGCGAGGGGGTCAGGTTACTTTGCACCACCCCAATGCACCATAGTTGATGGGAGGGCCATGTCGGATTCGCCTAATTATTTGACCTATGCCCAGACGGCGTTTGATCCGTTTGAGGAACGGCCGTTCTGCGCGGTGGACAGTCTGGTCTTTGCCTGGTTGTCGTATTTGCGCCTGCCGCAGGACATGCCAGAGCTTGAGGGCTGGCAGGGGCTTGATGTGCGCGAGCTGCTGCGCGCCGAGTGTTACAAGTCCATGATTGGCGACCTGTGGAACCCGGAGGGTAGCCGCGCCCTGCTGGAGGCGGTGGCAGCAAATCCCAGATACCGCGGTGTGCACATTTGCGGCTATCGCGCCGTGAACGATGTTGCGATGACGGAGCAGTTTGCAGCCATGGCGTTCCGGTTTCCGGCGGGGTTTAGCTATCTTTCCTTCCGGGGGACCGACAGCACGATTGTGGGCTGGAAAGAGGACTTTAACATGGCGTTCCGGTATCCTGTGCCGGCTCAGGAATCCGCGGCGTGTTATGTGGACGAGGCGGCGGATGCGATTGACGGGCCGCTTTTGTGCGGAGGTCATTCCAAGGGTGGAAACCTTGCGGTGTACGGTGCGGCGATGTGCTCCGATGTCACCCGTGCGCGAATCGAACGGGCGTATTCCCATGATGGTCCGGGCTTCGTCGAGGAGTTTCTGAACGGCAATGCCTTTGCCGATCTTTCCGGTCGAATCGACAAGACGCTACCTCGGTCGTCGATCTTTGGCATGATGTTCGAGACACAGGAGGACTATGCCATCGTTGAGAGTACCGAGTTCAGCCTGCTGCAGCACAATCCCTTTAGCTGGGTGGTTGATGGTCGCGACTTCGTGTACTGTGAGCGCCTGTCCGCCGGTGCTCGATACGTTGATGGTTCCATTCGCGAGATGCTGCTCGCAGTGTCGCCTAGCGAGCGCGAGCGTTTTGTAGATGCGTTGTTCTCCGTGTTTGAGGCAACGGGTGCTGAGCGGTTTGCGGATATCGCTGGGAATCTGCGCGAGAGCCTGCCCGTGATGCTCCAGGCTGCGCAAGGCTTTGACAAGGATACGCGCCGTTTTGTTTCGCAGACCATCGCGGCAATCCTTAGATGTGCACTGCTGCCCAAACGCCCTCAGATCGACATGTCCGCTGCCGGTAAGAGTCTGGCAGAACAACTCGAGGCCTGGCAGTCCGAGCTCCTGCGCTAACCATTGGTGCAAAGTAACCTGTCCCCGATGCACCAATCTTCGATGCGCCTGGGGCGGGCTCGACCGCTATACTGGTTCGTGCCAAAATCGATCTAGAACGGAATGCCGTATATGAAAATCAATCACGCGATTCTGCATATCCTGGACTTTGACTCTGCCGTCAACGTCATGAGCCAGCGCGAGCTCGATACCGAAAGCCGTACCGTGCGCAATTTCATAACCACGCATCTGCGCCGTGCACGCACCTCGGCCGACAACAAACGCGCCACGTTTGCCGAGAACTCTGCGTTTGGCGGCGAGCTCAAGGGCTATTTCTTTGGCGAGCGCGAGTTCGTGGACCTGTCTCAGCAGATTGCGGAGTTTATCTCTTCCGAGCTCACCAAAGCCGAGAAAGCCGAGTCTACCGACGTGCTCGTGGCCGATTTTGACGACGATGAGGATGCCCGCTGGTTTGCCGTTATGCTGCTGGGCTCCAAGCAGGCTTTTATGCACGAGGTGGGCCGCGAGGAGGGGGAGGTTCGCAACGACATCGCGCGCCATTACGCTATTCTGCCAAACCCCTCGCAAAAGGTGCCAAGCTATGCCATCGTGCGCGCGAGCACCATGGAGATCGGCTATGTGGACAAGAAGCGCAAGATTGCCGGCGAGGACCGTATGCTTATCCCCGACGGCCTGCTGCAGTGCGACACGGGCGTGTCGGGCAAGGAGGTCATCGACACCGTGACGCGCGTGGTCGAGGAAGTCGCCGAGGAGCACGGTGCCAACACGGCTGTAGCGCTCGCTAAGGTTAAGGCTGCCGTTGCCGAGAAGGTTGAGGATGACGAGGAGCTGCCGCCTTGGGATATCGTCGATGAGGTCTTTGAGGACGAGCCGGTCATCAAGGAGAGTGTGCGCGCGGCACTGACCGAGGAGAAAGTTCCCGAGCGCGTTCCCGTGGAGCGCAAGCAGGTCGAGCGCGCGGCGGTGCGCAATCATAAGATTCGTACCGATACGGGCATCGAGATCAGCTTCCCGGCCGAGATGGGTTCGAACTCCGAGTACATCGAGTTCGTCAACGAGCCCAACGGCCTCATCTCCATCGAGCTCAAGAATATCGGCAGCATCGAGAATCGATAGGGCTTTTTTCTTTCGAATAAAAGTCTGGATTATATTTTGAAGTATACTTTGAAATATAATCCAGATTATTTTTTGGAGGTCAAAATGTCCCCACTTGTTCTGGAAAAACCGGTGTTTACAAAAGACCAGGTTGTTTCGGCTACCGAAGCAAGCAAGTCTTTATCTGCCATTCGTAAACGCGCAAAACGCGCACCACAGTTCATTGCCGATCATAACGATATCGATACCGTGATTATCGACTATGCCGCCTATGAGGAAATGTACGGCGCGCTGCAGTATCTGCACGAACTTGAGATAAATCGCATCGCTGCGGATCGAGTCAAGCATGGTCCGCATGAATTTGTTCCGTTTGAGGACGCCCTAACTACCGAGGAGCTCGCGGAGTTTGAATCGATGGATCCGGACGCGATCCCCGATGAGGATCTTTTCGAATGAGTGGGCATTTTGTCGTCGGCTTTTTGAACCGAGACGTCGAGAAGGAATATCAAAAACTAGATGGATCTCAGCGAAGACTCGTCCGTATTGCAGTCGCGAAATTAAAGACGCGCGCTGATGAAATTGGAACGCCGCTTCACGGCGAGCTTGCCGGCTGCAAAAAGATCAAATGGCGGAATGCAGGACTCCGAATGGTTTTTCGAATCCGGGAGGACGGAACGGTTGAGATTGCCGAGATCGTGGCAATAGGGCGGCGCGACCGTTCCGAGGTCTATAAGACGGCCGCAGGGCGCCTGTCAAAGCGACCCGCCATGGTTGAATACGACGGAACCCTGAGATGATGAAGGCCGAAGCCCCGATGGTGCTTCGGCCTTTTTTGTTTTCGCCTTGGTTGCTGACATTGCCCCTCAGGATGAGCATACGTCAGACACTATGACCCAATCCGAGGGCACGGAAACGACAGGAGCCCCCGCTCGTGACCGCGGGTCGGGGCTGCGACAAT
>UQSK01000052.1 GCA_900543605.1 uncultured Collinsella sp. | reverse complement strand
ACGCGTCTCGTGGGCTCGGAGATGTGTATAAGAGACAGCTCCATGAGCTGCTTGGAGAACAGCTTGGAGCCCTCCATCTGGGCACCCTCGGCACCCGGGCCAAAGCAGGGAATACCCGCCGCGCGCACGGCGTCGGCCACGCCCGCCACGAGCGGAGCCTCGGGGCCAATTACCACGAGTCCGCATCCGTGGCTCTGCGCAAACGCCGCCACGGCCGCAGGATCACAGTCGTCGAGAACAACGTTCTCGCCGCAGCTCGCGGTGCCGCCGTTGCCCGGCGCGATGTAGAGCTTGCCGGCGCGCGGTGATGCTGCGAGCTTAGCTGCCAAAGCATGCTCACGGCCGCCGCTGCCCAACAACAGGATGTCGATGGTTTGAGTGTCCGCCTTCAAGGGTGCCTCCTCTATGGATGAACGGCCCGCTCCGCGCGAGCCCTTTGTAAGCAAATATACCCCTCGGCCGCCCGTCCGGGCTGCAAAGGGGTATATCGCAATAACCAAATAGTCCCGATTACTTCCAGAATCGGTTGATGATCTGCTCGCGACCAGCGCCGACGCCAATGAACGTCACGCGGGTGTGTGCCAGATCCTCGATAAACGCCACGTAGTCCTGAGCCTCCTGCGGCAGCTCGTCAAAGCTGCGGCAACCGGTGATATCGCACTTCCAGCCAGGGAGCTCCTCGTAGATGGGCTTGGCATGCTCAAAGCGCACCTGGTGTTCGGGCACGCTCGTGTAACGCTCGCCATCGACGTCGTAGGCCACGCACACTTTGATGGTGTCGAAGGCCGAAAGCACGTCGAGCTTGGTCATGGCGATGTCGGTGAGGCCGTTGACGCGCGAGGCATAGTTGGCGATAGGGCCGTCAAACCAGCCGCAGCGACGACGGCGACCGGTGGTCACGCCGTACTCATAGCCCTCCTCGGTCAGCGTGTGACCGGCCTCGGACTCATAGGAAAGCTCGGTGGGCATGGGGCCCGAACCGACGCGGGTGATATAGGCCTTCATGACGCCCAGCACGCGGTCGACGTTCTTCATGCCGACGCCGGAACCGGTAATGGCGCCGCCGGCGGTGCAGTTGGAAGACGTCACGTACGGATAGGTGCCGTGGTCGATGTCGAGCAGCGTCGCCTGGGCGCCCTCAAACAGCAGGTCCTTGCCCTCGTCGATCATGTTGTTGAGCAGCAGACTCGTCTCGGTGATGTAGGGACGCAGGCGCTCGGCCATCGGCAGGTACTCGTCGCAAATCTGGTCCACGGTGTAGGTGGGCAGGTTGTAGATGAGCTCGAGCTCGGGGTTCACGCGGGCGAGAGCGGTCTCCAGCTTGTCGCGGAACAGCGCCTCGTCCAGCATGTCCTGCATGCGCAGGCCAATGCGGGCCATCTTGTCCTGATAGCACGGACCGATGCCACGCTTGGTGGTACCGATGTTCTTCTTGCCGAGCTTCTGCTCAAAGGCGCCATCCAGATCGATGTGGTACGGCATGATGACATGCGCGTTGCCGCTAATCTTGAGATTCTTGGTGGTGATGCCGTCGGCCTCGAACATGTCGATCTCCTCAAGGACAACCTTGGGGTTGACGACGCAGCCGTTACCGATCACCGACACGTGGTCGGAATACATGATGCCGGAGGGCACCTGGTGCAGGCCGTACTTCTTGCCGTTGACGACGATGGTGTGACCGGCGTTGTTGCCACCCGAGTAGCGTACGACGGCATCGAAGTCGCCGGCGACCAGGTCGCAAATCTTACCCTTGCCCTCATCGCCCCACTGGGCACCGACCAAAACGGTTGACGGCATGTTTACTCCTTACATTCATGGACTGTCTACGCGCCACGCCGGCACGCAGAAGCACAAAACATTCCCAGTATACCCGTGCAACGGGCGCCTGTCCTACTCCTCGGTATGTGCCCCATCAAGCTCATAGAACTTGGTGGATGCCGGCAGGAACATCAGGTCGACGTCGCCGATCGGGCCCGAACGGTTCTTGGCCACGACGATACGCGTAACGCCCTCGTCGGGTCGATCGTCGCGCGAGGCTTCGGCCTCGTCGGCGGAGCGGTCCAAGAACATAACGATATCGGCGTCCTGCTCGATGGAGCCCGATTCACGAAGGTCGGAAAGCTGCGGGCGCTTGCCGGTACGGGATTCGACCTGACGCGAGAGCTGCGACAGCGCGATGAGCGGGATCTTGAGCTCCTTGGCCATGATCTTCAAACCACGCGACATCTCCGAGACCTCGACGGTACGGCTCTCGGAGCGGCGTCCCGGCGGAGGACTCACCAGCTGCAGGTAGTCCAGAATGATGATTGCCTTCTCCTTGTTATGGAGCATTCGGCGGCTCTTGGCGCGAATCTCGGTCACTGTGGTGCCGGGCGTATCGTCAATCAGAATATCGAGCTTGGACAAGGTCTGCGTGGCCTCGTTGATATTGGCCCACTGCTCGGGGCTAATGCGGCCCATGCGGAAGTCACTGATCGAGATCATGGCGTAGGCGCAAATCAGACGCTGGGCAATTTCCTTGCCCGACATCTCCAGCGAGAAGAAGCCGACGGTATAACCAGCAGCGGCAGCGTTGAGCGCCAGGTTCAGAGCGAACGACGTCTTACCTACAGCAGGACGGGCGCCGATGATGATGAGCTGACCCTCGCGGAAGCCCATGAGCATGCGGTCGAGCGACGGGAAGCCCGTGGGCACGCCCGCAGCCTGGCCACCGGCCTGGCACACTTCCTCGGCCTCGTTATAGGCCTCGACCATAAACTCAGTCAGCGTCTTGTAGCTCGACTTGACCTCGCGTGCCGTGACCTTGAGCAGTTTGCTCTCGGCCAGCTCCACGACCTCTTTGGTGTCGGTGGGGGCGTTATAGGCCAGCGCGTTAATCTCGTTGGTGGCGCCGATCAGCTCGCGCAGCATCGAGTCGCGACGGACGATGGCGGCATGGTGCTGCCAGTTCACGAGCGACAGGGTCTGACCCATCAACTCCAAAATGTACGCTTCGCCACCCACGGCATCGAGCTTGTTGATGCTTCGCAGGTAATCGATCAGCGAGATAGAGTCGATGGGAATGCGGCTGTTGTACATATCGACCATCGCGGTATAGATGGTCTTATGAATGGGGCGGTAGAAGTCATCGGGCTGCAGCTCGACCTGGGCCTCTTCGACCACCTCGGGCGATAGCAGCATAGCGGCCAGTACATTGGCCTCTGCATCTTGGTTTTGGGGAAGACCCAACTTTGAGCCGCGGTCCTCAACCGTCAGCCCGGTCTCCCTATCGTCATATGCCATGAGCATCCTCATTCATATCGCTTGCGAGCATCCATAGTATCAGCCACGGTCCCAAAACGCGCCGCGCGCCGCCAATCATCACCGAACCAAACGGATGAACGGTCCTGTATATAGGACTTCGACGCAACGTTCACCATGACGCTCGCTCAGCGTAAAAAATAAAAGGGCGCCCTGGTCTCCCAGAGCGCCCTTCTTAGAACAAGATTGTTGCGTTGCAGCAAATGCTACTCGGCAGCAGCCTCAGTCTCGACCTCGGCGGTCTCGGCCTCGGCGACCTCAGCGGCCTCCTCGACCTCAGCCTCGGCAGCGAGCTCCTCGGCGGTAACGCCGACGAGAACGACAACCTCGGCCTTGATCTCGCGGTACAGCGAGATGGCAACGGTGTGGGCACCGGCAACCTTGATGGGCTTACCGAGCTCGACGCGCTTGCGGTCGATGTCCATACCGAGCTGAGCCTTGATGGCATCAGCGATCATAGCGGCGGTAACGGAGCCAAAGAGGATGCCCTCGTCGCCGACCTTGACGTCAACGGTGACCGTCTTGCCCTCGAAGGCAGCCTTGGTCTCGTTGGCGGTAGCCAGACGGACGGCCTCGCGCTTGGCGATGTTGTTGCGACGCTCGTCAAGCTGCTTGAGGTTGCCCTTGGTGGCGGCAACAGCGAGCTTCTTGGGGAACAGGAAGTTCTCAGCGTAACCCTGAGCGACCTCTACGACGTCACCCTCGCCGCCCTTGCCCTTGATCTCATCGAGAAGAATAACCTTCATGATGCGTCTCCCTTCTTAGCCGCGGTCGCGGTTGCCACGAGAGGAAACCACGGGGACGGTGTACGGCAGGAGAGCCATCTCGCGGGCGCGCTTGATGGCGTTGGCGATGTCATGCTGATGCTGCGTGCAAGCGCCAGTGACGCGACGGGGCTTGATCTTGCCACGGTCGGTCATGTACTTACGGAGAAGCTGAGTGTCCTTATAGTCGATGAACTCAGTGTTCTCCTTGCAGAACTGGCAGTACTTACGACGCGGCTGACGTGCAGAAAAATCATTAGCCATGTCAAAATACCTTTCATTTGGCAACTTCGGCGAACCGAAGCCGCCTCTCACTCAAAAATAGGTGAACAACCCTTAGAACGGGATGTCCTCATCGTAGACGTCGACCGCAGGCGGCGTAGCCACCGGTGCGGCAGGACGTGCTGCGGGCGCGGGAGCTGCGGGGGCGTAACCGCCCTGATCGTAGCCACCCTGGCCACCACGGGAGCTCATAAACTCGATCTCATCGACGATGACCTCAAGCTTGCTCCGGCGCTGGCCGTCGCGCTCCCAAGAGCTGTAGCGCAGCTTGCCCTCGATCGCGACCTTGTTTCCCTTTGCCAGGAAACGGCTCACGGCCTCGGCGCGGGTGCCGAACATGGTGCAGTCGACAAAGTTGGGATAGTCCTCCCACTCGCCAGTCTGCGCGTTGCGGCGACGATCGTTCACGGCGACGCCAAAGGACAGAACCTGGGTTCCGCCGGCGGTGGCGCGCAGCTCGGGATCGCGGGTGAGGTTACCAGTGATGTTCACTCGATTGATGCTCATAACTCACTACTTCCTCTTGGGGCACAAGCCCAGTCCAAAACGACAGTCTTACTCCTGGTCGTCGCGACGGACGATCATGTGGCGGACCACAGCGTCGGTGATGCGCAGGACGCGATCAAGCTCGGCGATCTGGGTAGGATCTGCGTGGAAGTTGATGAGGGTGTAGTCACCATCGGTGAGGTCGTTGATCTCGTAGGCGAGCTTGCGCTTGCCCCACTCGTCAACGGAGTCGACCTTGCCAGCGCCCTCAGCGATCGTGGTATCGATACGCTTCATAACAGCGAGACGAGTCTCGGGGTCGAGCGACGGGTCAACAAAGAACAGCAGTTCATAAGCCTTCATATTGTCACCTCCTCTGGGCAAATGTGGCTTCAGGTCGTGAAGGTGCGCCTGAAGCAGGAAAAGACTTGGTAATAATATCTTTCAACCTCCTAGGCTGCAAGAATATGCAGCTACAACCTCATGACCTCCACATATGCCCATACTCGCACGACGTTTCATGCACATTCCAACCAAATGCCGACCAAGAGCTTGACGGATCTGTGGACAAGATACGGTGCCGTGGGGACAAGCTGAGCTAAGCCGCAGGTCAACGGGTACAAGGCTGTGGTCGCGAAATGCATACCAGTGGTCCACAGCACCATCCAAAGATTTTTAAATTCATCGCCAAGTCGCTTATGAATACCCCTTTTGAACAATTGAGTTGATCAACCACGCTGGTCGGAAGCCGTTTTTTGGCACCTCAAACCCCACTGCAACGCCAAGCGCGGCAAAGCGTTTTAAAAAATGCCAACTTTTCTGTTTGCACTTTGCGATTCCTCGTGTATACTGACTTTCGCATTTAACGGAGAGTTGTCCGAGTGGCCGAAGGAGCACGATTGGAAATCGTGTAGGCGTCAAAAGCGTCTCCAGGGTTCAAATCCCTGACTCTCCGCCAGTTAATTCCAAAGCAGGCCTTCGAGCCTGCTTTGTTTTTACCCCACGCGGAGGGGTGGCAGAGTGGTTGAATGCGGCGGTCTCGAAAACCGTTTGGCCTGTATAAGGTCACGAGGGTTCGAATCCCTCCTCCTCCGCCATTTTGGTTGAGAAAGCTCCCAGATCGGGGGCTTTTTTCTTTTAAGTCCCTTACAAGCAAATACGGCGGAGGAGGAGGGATTCGAACCCGCCAGGGCGCAAAGCGTAAAGAAAACGCGCCAGTGGCGCGTTTTTAGCGCAGCGCGGTCGGCGCAAGCCGACCGGATAAATTTTGAGCGGAGCTCAAAATTTGGACATCCCTCCTATTCGACCACGCCCCCATCGCGTTCAGCATCAACCCGGATCCCCAAACATGGAACCTATGACCGTACCCAGTCCCGACCGTTTGCCGAGCAATAGGGTCGCAATCGGCGCCGAACATGTACTATGTACGGGCATTGTCTAAACCCGTAACTCAAAGGACCCCATCTTGCCCGTTGCCGCCGCTATGATCGTTACCGCACACGCCTCGGATGCCATGGTTGCCATCCCGTTTTGGCTCGAGATGTTCGCCGTCGTCGCGGCATCGATCTCGGGCGTGTTGGTCGCACGCGAGCACAAACTCGACCTGGTGGGCGCCGTCGCGCTCGCCGTGGTCTGTGGACTGGGCGGCGGTCTTTTGCGCGATATGACGCTGCAGGTGGGCAACGTCTACATCCTCAACCAACCGATGGCGCTCCCGCTCTCCATCGCCACCGCGGCCATCATCTACATCTTCCCGGCAATCGTCGACAAGCCCGAAAAGCTCATTCCCCTGCTCGACATCATCTCGGTCGGCATCTACGCCGCCACTGGAGCAGACAAGGCGCTGGTCTACGGCTTTGCGCCGGCGGCGTGCATCATGATGGGCTTTTTTACCGCGGTAGGCGGCGGCATGCTGCGCGACGGCTTTATGGGCGTGATTCCAGGCATTTTCCAACGTACTAACTTTTATGCCATCGCCGCCATCGCCGGATCGACAAGCTATGTGTGTCTCGTTATGAGCGGCATCATGAGCAATGTCGCCGCGCTGGTCGTATGCGTTGTCGTGACCATGGGTCTGCGCTGGCTCTCGCTGCGCTTTGACATCAAAAGCCCCACCGAAGAAGACATCGCACGCTTTTTGCACCGCAAAAAATAGGTGGCGCGGGCCCATCCTTCGAAATGCAACCGAGAGGTTCTTTTAGAGCGCCCGCGCGTTGGGTACCCTGTTAGGTATATGCCGAACTCCTAACAAAAGGATCAACCATGACTTTCAATCAAACCGCGGCGGCGCCGTCACACAAGATGCGTCGCTGCCTGCTTATGGCATTCGCGCTCATCGCGCTCGCGCTCACCGCACTTCCCACGGCGTCGTTCGCCGGCACGGACACCGCAGGAAACGTACTTGCGACCGACAATGACGTCGATCCGTCTGGCGTCGAGGGTGACTTGTACTGGGCCGGCCAGGCCCTCAACTTGGACGATGCGTCCATTGACCGCGATATCATCGCCGCGGGCGATACCCTCTCTATCCGCGACTGCACGGTGGGCGGCGCCGTCCGCTTGGCGGCACGCACTATCGATATCGCCAAGACCACGGTTGATGGCAGCGTCACGGTCGTCGGTCAGCACGTTGTGCTCAATTCCGACAGCACCGCCAACTGTTTTTACGCGATAGGCGAGACGGTTGCCCTGCGCGGCTCTACCAAGTCGGCAGCGCTTGCGGGCAACACGGTGACCATCGATGGCACCGTCGAGGGCGATGTCGAGGTTTGGGCCGACAAGCTCATCCTGGGCAAGAACGCCCACATCACCGGCACCGTGAACGCGCACGTCTCCGAGGACCCCGAGCGCGCCGCGGGAGCCGAGGTCGGCGCGCTCAAGATCGACCGCACCGAGAACGAGGATACTTCCACCGTTAACGATGTCATCGGCGGTATCGTCGCCGCGGCACTCTCGACCTGCTTTGTCGCTCTGCTGCTCGAGCTCGTCTTTCCGCGTGCGACTGCCAGCGCCGCCGGTATGCTCCACCAGCGCCCCATGCCCCTGTGGGTGAGCGGTCTTCTGGGCACGATTGCTATCGTCCCCGCCGTCCTGCTGCTAATTATCTCTATCGCTGGTCTGTCGCTTGCCGGAGCCCTCATGTGCGGTGTTATTGGCATCGCGCTGGTGTCGAGTGCCTTTGCGGGGTGTGCGATCGCCCGCATGGTCGGACACAGCCAAAACCGCTACGCCATGGCAGCCATCGGCGGCGTGATCGCCGGCGCCCTCACGGGGCTTCCCCTCGTAGGCGACTTCATCAGCGGCGTGGCCTTCGTCTTTGCACTCGGCTACATCATCCAAATCATCTGGCGCAACGCCCACCTCAAACCGCAGCAGTCGGCTAACACGCCAGGACTCCCCACCGCTTAGCCGCCAACCGCCACAAAGGGGCCAGGCACCTTTGTGGCGATGCAGACCAGCTCAATCCCCTTGCACCAAAAAGGGCGCCGACCATCGCGGTCGACGCCCTTTCTCGTTAGACGCTATAAAGCCCAGCGCTTATTTGTTGACCTGGCCGGCGCGGACGGCAGCCTTCTTGCGGTCGGTGGCGTTGAGCAGACGCTTGCGCAGGCGGATGTTCTTGGGAGTGATCTCGACCAGCTCGTCGTCGGCGATATACTCCAGCGCCTCCTCCAGCGAGAAGGTGCGAGGCGGCACCAGCTGGACGGAGATATCGGAGGTCGAGGAACGCTGGTTGCCCAGGTTCTTGGTACGGGCGATGTTGACGACCATGTCGCCGGCCTTGCTGCGCTCGCCCACGATCATGCCCTCATAGCACTCGGTGCCCGGCTCAACGAACAGCTGGCCGCGCTCCTGCAACGTGCCCAGAGCGTAGGCGACGGCCTTCTCGGTGGTCATAGAAATCATGGCGCCGTTCTGACGGTTGCCGATCTCGCCGGCATAGGGACCATACTCCAGGAAGGTGTGGTAGAACACGCCCTCGCCGTGGGTGACGTTCATGATGCGGTTCTTAAGACCCATGATGCCGCGCGTCGGGATTTTGAACTCGAGGTGCGTCACGATGCCCGAGGTGTCCATGCTCGTCATGATGCCGCCGGAGGTACCGAAGACCTCAACGACCTTGCCCGAGTACTCGTCCGGGCACTCGACGACGGCCTGCTCGACAGGCTCCATCTTGTTGCCGTTCTCGTCCTTCTTAAACAGAACGCGGGGACGGCCGACCTGGAACTCAAAGCCCTCGCGGCGCATGGACTCCATCAGGACGGACAGGTGCAGGATGCCGCGGCCAGAGACCTCGACGCCGCTCTTGTCCTCGAGCTCCTCGATCTTCATGGTCACGTTGTTCTCGGCCTCGTTGAACAGGCGCTCCTTGAGCTGACGGGCGCCCACGATGTCGCCATCACGGCCGACGAGCGGGGAGGTCGAAGCCTCAAAGACGATGGACAGGGTCGGCGGGTCGATCTCGATGGGCTCGAGCTCGACAGGGTTCTCGGGGTCGGTGTAAACATCGCCGATATCGGTGCGGTCAATACCCACGACAGCGGCGATATCGCCGGCGCCGACTTCCTGGCACTCGGTGCGGCCCAGGTAGTCGAAGGTAAAGAGCTGCTTGACGGTAGCGGTGGCGCTGGAGCCGTCGTTCTTCACAACCAGAATCTGGTCGCCCTGGTGGATGGTGCCAGAGTACACGCGGCCGATACCGATGCGACCGACGAAGTTGGAGTGGTCGATGGTCACGCACTGCATGGCCAGCGGGGCGTTCTCGTCAACCTCGGGCGCAGGCATGTCGTCGATGATCATGTCGAGCAGCGGGTACATGTCCATGTTGCCGTCGTTGGGGTCAAGGCGGGCAAAGCCGTTCATGGCGCTGGCGTAGACCACGTGCTCCATGGCGAACTCAAGCTGGTCGTCGGTGGCGCCCAGGTCGGCCATGAGGTCCAGGCAGTCGTTGTAGGCCTTCTCGGGGTTGGCGCCCGGACGGTCGATCTTGTTGATGACGATCATGATCTTGAGGCCGGTGTCGATAGCGTGACGCAGCACGAAGCGGGTCTGGGGCATGGGGCCCTCAAAAGCGTCGACCAGCAGCAGGGCGCCGTCGGCCATACGCAGCACGCGCTCGACCTCGCCGCCAAAGTCGGCGTGGCCCGGGGTGTCGATGACGTTGATCTTGACGTCCTTGTACTCGATAGAGATGTTCTTGGCGAGAATCGTAATGCCGCGCTCGCGCTCCTGGTCGTTGGAATCCAGGACGCGGTCCTCGACCTGCTGGTTGGCACGGAAGGCGTCCGTGGCACGCAGGAGCTTGTCGACCATCGTCGTCTTGCCGTGGTCGACGTGGGCGATGATGGCGATGTTCCTCAGATTGTCTACGCGCATGTAGTTCCCCTATCTTCTATCCATATACAAACGGCACGCGTATGCGACCCGCCCAGCGATGCAACGCTCAGCGGGAATATTGAGCCTTTTACCGAAAACTCGTTTATTTTAGCGATTTTAGATGAGAGGGGTTTCCTCACCTGCAGGTTCAGGGTCGCTCCACATAAAACCATCGCCGGCGCCCATGCCCTCATACAGCACATATGCCGAAAAACCACTCTCGAGCGTGGTTTCGAAGAAGCTCACGAGCAGAGCATCGTGATAGCCGCCGTCAATCTCGACGCAGCCGGTGTAGCCGATGGCATAGCGGGCGATACGGCCCAGGCCCTCGTCCTTAAGACCCATCTTGTGCTCGGAAATAAAGTTGGTGGCCGCCTCGAGGCACGCCTCTTCGCCGTCCTCGTCGAGCGCCGCCAGATATCGGTTGGAAGCAGCGTCCTCAATCGCCACAACTACGCCCGGATTCTCGCCGGCGGCAAGGTCGTCCAAGAACGCACCAATCAGGTCACACACCATGGCGTCGAGCTCGGCGGAGACGTTACCGGCGTCCTGCATATCCTGTGCCATCTTTAGACCTTCCCATCGAGTCTGGCGTCATTACAGTTCTTGTGCCTCGGCGGCGATCTTAGCGGCAGCGTCGCGGGTGCGCATCATATCCATCGCGCGCTTGTCGAGCACCTTGATCTGACTGGTCAGCATGACCGCATCGACCACACCCCAGATCACGAGGCCCGTAGAGATCGAAAACCCAAGCGCACCAACTGTACCACGAAGGCGCGAGCAGATTGCCGCGACAAGGGCGGAGACGACAACCATCTTGATAAACGAGCCGCGGCGTTCGCGAAGCGTGCGGGCCTGCGTCACATAGGCAATGCGAGCCGCCTCAGAAGCCTCCGAGCGCATCTGGGCCTCGCGCGCAATGGCCGCCGCCTCAGCCGACATACCGCCGGCCATCAGCGAACGCTCCGCAGCCTGGCCGCCCCACATTTAGAAGTCATCGGGGGAGAGCGTATGGACGAACTCGTCGAACTTCTCGAACTCCCGCTCGTCGTCAACTTCCTCGGCATGGGCAGAAACGGTGCCCAGGCGATTCATGATGTCGTCCTCCACAAACATGGGGGCATTGCTGCGCACGGCAAGGGCAATGGCATCACTGGGACGCGCATCGATCTTATGCTCGTTGCCATCGGCCAACACGACAACCGTCGCGTAAAACACGGGCGGCTCGGCGCGAACGATTTCGATGCGTTCGAGCTTGGCACCCAGGGCGCCAACAGTATCGAGCAACAGGTCATGGGTAATCGGGCGCTCGGCGCGGCCGCTATCGATGCCGCGGCTGATGGCAGCGGCTTCAAACGAACCAGTTTGAATGGAAAGGGAACGCAGCGGTGCGGGCGAGTCCGATTTGCTGCAGCGCTCGCGAAGCACGATAAGCGATGGCACGGGACCGGCTGCCATGACGATGGTCTCTATGTCGACACGAACCATGGAACACCTCCGGTACGTAGCGGTTAACACGCGGCAAGGTCGCCGCATTGAATAGCTATACTACCCAATCTTTCGCACAGCACACAAAACCAAAATGAGATTTATCGCAGACAAGAAAAAAGCCCCGAGGCAACGCCCCAGGGCTCTTCACAGTTTTGATGGTGGACCTGACAAGATTCGAACTTGTGACCTCCCGGTTATCAGCCGGACGCTCTAACCAACTGAGCTACAGGTCCATCGCGCAAGGGATATATTAGACGAGTCGTTACGCGCGCGTCAACAACTTTTTTTGAAAATCTTTGGGGGTGTCGGCCCCGGCCGCCCGGCGGCATGCGAAGTCGCCTGCTCGGGCAGTCCTGCTCGCACGGAGAGCACATTAAGTGCTCTCCGGCTCG